>DAOWNS010000179.1 GCA_030642465.1 Candidatus Thorarchaeota archaeon
CTCCAGCTAGCCGCTCCCATTGACTACATTCGTCTTCCATGGAAAACACACTCATGCCTGCTTGGTTCCACGCCAAGAGGTGTCGCTATGTGTCCGTGGAGCATAGAAATATGTTGCCCTGACGTAAGGGTTTCGAAAAATGATAACTGGCCTGCAGTGTGCTCAGGGAATGGTGCTCAACTGCGTCAGGCAATTGAAAAGTGATATTGGCTGCAGGTTTTCAGTACAGTCATGAATTTGGTCGCGCATTCGGATACGTATTTGTTTTCCAGAAAACCTGAGAAATCAGTTTCACTTCTTCTTCTTGAGCTCTTCCAGAATCTCTTTTGCACGTTCAACCTTGACGTTCTTCTCTTTCACGAGCCACTCTGCAACTACGTCCACGAGTTTCCCCTTGGCACCAGCAGTAGCCGCCACATTTCTTGCATGTAGTGACATATGCCCCTTCTGTATTCCCTCAGAGGAGAGTGCCCTAAGCGCTGCAAAATTCTGGGCTAGGCCTACACTTGCTATGACATGAGCCAGCTCGAGTGCGGTTTTGACTCCAAGAATCTTAACACAAGCTCTGGCTACAGGATGGATTTTCGTGGCTCCTCCAACAAGACCAACAGCCATGGGGATCTCGATACTGCCCACGAGGTCTCCGTTGGAATCCTTCTCGTATTTCGTAAGAGAGTGATAGCCTCCGACAGCAGCATAGCTGTGTGCTCCAGCTTCAATGGCTCGGAAGTCGTTCCCGGTGGCAATGACAACTGCGTCGATACCATTCATGATTCCCTTATTGTGAGTGGCGCATCTGTATGGGTCTGCTTCTGCGAAGGCCCAAGCGGCGATTATAGCATCCACAACCTCCTCACCTCCAAGGAGTTCCTTGTCAAAGGTTGCTTTGCATAGCACAACTCGCAACTCTGCCAGATTGGACAGAATCCTGAGTAACACCTTGCCTCCAGTGATTTTTTCAATAACCGGCGCAAGAGCTTCTGCCATTGTGTTTACAGCGTTGGCACCCATTGCATCTCGCGTATCCACTATGAGTTCTGTGATTAGCATTGGTCCAACTTTCGTGTCAATAACCCGCACTCTTAGGTCTCGGGCTCCTCCTCCAAAGCGAATCAGAATCGGGTCTTGATCGTTCGCCAGTTGAAGAAGATCTTCCTTTGCCTTGAGCACTTCCACTTTCGCGGAGTATGGTGTAGGCACATTGATGGCTTGAATCTGGGCAATCATTAAGGGGCCCGTATCAGTGGCAGTGAATCCACCATGCGTTCGGGCCATCCTAGCGGCATTGCTCGCCGCCGCTACCACGGATGGCTCTTCAATTGCCATTGGGATTAGGTAGTCCTTCCCGTCTATCAGGAAGTTCGTGGCAATGCCAAGCGGAAGTGGCATGGTTCCAACAACGTTCTCAATCATGTGGTCCAGAACTTCGAGATCCACTTTGCTTGGATCAATAAGGGGTCCTAGATCGTCCTCACCTAGTCCGGTGAGATCTGCTAGTTTCTTTACTCGCTCCTCTCTAGTGAGCTTGTAGAATCCGGAGATGCGGGAATCTTTTACCAAAGCTTCATCCTCCATATCGCTCTGATTGCATTCCTAATAAGAATACTGTCGTATAGGTCTAACAATGCAAGGATGCAGATGATTTGCAAAGACCATAGTTTTAAGTTTGACATAATATTGAGTGCTCGGAGGCTCAGACGAATGAAACCGAAGAGCGATTTCAGAGAAACCATTGTTGCATTAGTTAAGAAAAGAGGTTTCTACTGGGGGCCATCCCCCGAGATCTACGGTGGCAGCTCCGGATTTTTCGACCTTGGGCCTCTTGGAAAGCTTCTGAAAAACCGACTTGAAGACAACATTCGTTCGTCCTTTGTAAGAGCTAACTTCTGGGAGGTTGAATGCCCGACAGTTTCACCAGCAATTGTTTGGAGAGCATCTGGTCACCTTGAGGGTTTTGTCGACCCGATTACGCAGTGCACGAAATGCGGACAGCTCTATCGTGCCGATAATCTGATACTGGAGCAAGCGCCGGATGCCAAGATAGCAGGGCTCTCCTTGGATGATCTCTCCAAAAAGATCGAGGAACTCAAGGTCCATTGTGTCGCGTGTAAAGGAGCCCTCGGTCCAGTCAAAGAGTACAATCTGATGTTGAAGACAACCCTAGGTTTGGACCAAGAGGCATACATGCGGCCTGAAACAGCCACATCAACGTACTTGCTTTTCAAGCGGCTCCTCACCTTCTTCAGAGACAAGCTTCCTGCTTCTGTATTTCAGATTGGCAAGGCTTACCGCAACGAGATATCTCCCCGTCAGGGAATGTTGCGTCTTAGAGAGTTCACTCAGGTGGAAGGCCAAGTATTTATTCTTGAGAAAGATGAACACGATTGGCCCAGATTTGAGAGCATCCGCGATGACAAATTGCCTCTCCTTCCGTATCAGATTCAAGAGTCTGGAGGCGATAAAGTCACTTCTACCAAGATTTCAGTCGCTCTCAAGAAAGGGTACTTCCAGAAGCAAGCGTATGCTTGGTGTGTACATCTCGCGTACTCAATCTTCAGGAGCATGGGATTCTCCGAAGATCATATGAGAATCAGGCAGCATCTTCCAAATGAACGCGCACACTATGCCATTGATGCTTGGGACATCGAGGTCTTCACGAGTAGTCACGGATGGGTGGAGTGCTGTGGCATTCATGACAGAGGCAACTACGACCTTAGTAGACACCAGGAGCACTCCAAAGAGAAATTTAGTGTAAAAGTAGACAAGAAACCTGTTGTACCAAATGTTCTTGAAATCGCGTTTGGAGTGGAGCGTCCGCTATTTTGCGCAATAGACAATGCGTACGTTGAGGATGAAGAACGTTCGTGGCTGAAGTTCCCACCAGAGATTGCACCCATCCAAGTAGCTGTGTTTCCATTGATGAGCAAACCTGAGCTACTTGAACCTGCTCGGCAAATTTTCGAGGCGATTATGGACACGGGTTTCATAACCTTCTTTGACCAAGGCGGCTCAATTGGGCGGCGCTATCGGCGACAAGACGAGATAGGTACACCGTTTTGCATAACTATTGATTACCAAACACTTGAGGATAGAACGGTCACTGTGCGAGATCGCAATTCTATGGAACAGGTCCGGATTCAACGGGACGCTCTTGCTGACTTATTGAAGGACTTGGTGCATGGGAAGGTTGCTTTCGAGTTTCTAGCCAAGTGAGAGGCACGACTTCCTACCGACATGTGCTGCTCGGAAAAAGAGATAAGGCCAGCAGGCCATTCTGAGTTGAGAGGGTGCTTGATGCAAGAGGAATCTGAAGCAATAGAACTCAAGACAATTCTTGTCGCTGTGGATGGGTCCGAACATTCGAATAGAGCCGTTCGCTATGCGTGTGCTATTGGAAACGCCATGGGCGCAGAGATTCTGCTCCTTCACGTTGTGCCAATGTTGGTGTCTGCAACGCCCTACCACGATACTGTTTCAGACCAGCCGTTCCTTGCTTTGCAGAAAGTTGGTGAAGATATACTCGCGAGAGCCAGCAATGTTGTTTCATCACTAAACTGCAAGGTTACCGAATTGATATCGCATGGGGATCCAGCTAACCAGATTGTTTCGATTGCAGAGGACCGCGGAGTCAACCTGATTATAATTGGTTCCCGCGGGGTGAGCGGCTGGAAGCGGATGTTTGTAGGATCTATCAGCGATAAGGTGGCAAGCCATGCCTCTTGTCCTGTGATGATTGTCAGATGATGTGGTCTTACTCGCACCCACAGCACGTAATCTGGAGTGAGTGAAACAAGGATGACACACTCCAAACATATCGGTGCCACAGTAGATATTGGCACATCACAACTCACTATCCACTTATTGGACCTAAAGAAACAGAATTTGCTGGCTCAATGTGTACTTCACAACCCTCAGGGTCCGTTCGGCCTCGATGTTGTGTCCCGAGCAAAGCACGCAGTTGCTTCAGAGAATAACGCACGCAAGCTCTCAGAGCTTGTGCGTGGCGGAGTAATCCAAGGGCTTCAGAGTACTGCGCAGGAGGCAGGCGTGACCCTCGAAGATATCCAGACGATAGTCGTTGTCGGGAACACCGTAATGCATCACCTGTTCTACGGCTTGCCAGTTGATGATTTGCTCACACCTCCCTATGAGATTCAGACCTCGCATGAACTGGACATGCATACTGGAAACCTCGGCATTCTCCTGGGCGACGGGGCAATGTGCTACTCACCGCCACTTATTCGCTCCTTTGTAGGATGTGATGCCATTGCAGTGGCGCTCGCTTCGGGGGTGATGTCCTCCGCTGAAACTACAGTTGTTGCGGATGTCGGGACAAATACAGAGATAATGATTAGTCACAATGGCAATCTCCTCATAACGTCTGCTGCCTCCGGTCCTGCTTTCGAAGGCATGGCTCTTGACTGTGGCATGCCCGCAGATGAAG
>DAOWNS010000364.1 GCA_030642465.1 Candidatus Thorarchaeota archaeon
AAGCTATCTATTGAGTAGGAACCTAGCGGCCAGTCCGCAAGAACTCCAGAGAGTGCTCGGTGGGAATATCTTGTCCATGATGCCTCTAAGACCGTCGTTCCTTTCTTATGCCGATAATGATTCTGCAGTTGTTGCAGAGGGGCACTTGGGCAAGGCATCGCTAAATGAGATTGCCCGCATCCTCCGATTAGTGGTTGCTCGTAGTCTTCAAAGCATCGCTTCGGTTGACTACATGATCAGAGACGATGGAGGAGTTGTACACTTAGATGGCGCATTGGTAACTCTGACGACACCATCGACACATACTGCAACTAGCATGGCGATAATCCTTGAGAGGAATGGTTCCCTAAAGCTTACAGGATGGAAGCGCGAGTTCACAGATACACTTCGCACCAGGAACAGCGAAGCATTTTCAACACTTGCTAGATCAATAGCAATGTCAGATGGCCTCAAGCTGAGCACTCTTTCCCACATGATGCGTTTCGACCAAGCTGTGATGAATTGCTTGCAGGTCAAGAACCCGCAAGAAATCTTGTCGGCGCTCCATTTCCAAGTAGATATTGCTGACTATGAACAGGGAGCGATTCTCGTTTCTCCTGATGATATGCATGCGCTCAACGTAAGTGAAGGGGATCATCTGCTTGTTCTCGATACGGCAACAACCCGGTGGTGGATCGGCAGAGCTGTGATGGATAAGGAACACCCGAGGAAGCGGATAGGAATCTCTTCGCAAGACGCAATGCTCGGGGGTTTCATTGAAGCGACAACTGTCGACCTCGCTAAATCTGAAGGAAAAACAATCGATCTTAACGAAACGATCTTTGCGTTTGACAACGCGGATAGCCCTCCAAATGGAGAAACCTTCGCATCATTGCATCTCCGAACTGATACTGTCAGAAGGATGCTGCATAACAGGCTCGTTGGTAAGGGTATGAAAATCCATATTGAAAACGGAGGACGAGAAATTCGCCTTGCATTCGCACGGTCCAACCCCAGACTAGACTCGAGCCAGATTGGTCGCATGAATGGCGCATCGATTCGATTCCAGCCGTCTCAGTCACTCAGGGAATTCAATGTGATTATCAGCGTTTCTTCAGACCAGAATATGCGAATTCGAGACATCACGCTGAAATCAAAATACTCCATCCAATCTAGGCTCGAACCATTAGTAGATAGGGTCCCAGAGCTTGGAGCCTTCTTGAGCGGTCTTGGTGACACAATTACGCGAGCTGAGCTAGCAGCCCTGTTTTCGTTACTCGTCGTGAGCACAATTGCGGACAATCGCACCGGAGGGCGCTTGGGTATTGTCACAGTCACTGTCCCGCCTCAGAAGTTCTCTGTTCAGAAGAGAGGCGTTGTACAATCATATGTGGATTTTCGGGAGGACCTATCTTCCGAGGAAGTTCTAATTTCTATAGTCTATTCAATACTTGATGCATTGCGACAATCCGTGCAACCGGTCAATAAGGCAGATGGCTACAGAGCCGTGGCTGAGATGTTGGAGGATTTCGGTCCTGAACGACCAACCCTAGTGATGATTCTTGGAAGCGATGTAGATGATGACCAAGGAAGACCTTTCCTTCAAGCGATATCTGAAAACGAAAGGTACCAGCTTGATTTCATGGGACTTGGCATGACGTTTGATGAGAAGAAAGCGCTGCAAGTGTTTGACGGCATTGTCGGAAAAATCTACCCAATCACATCATTCTCTGCACGCGCTTTTGACGATTACCTGCTTGGGGCAATCGATCATGTTGTGCCAATCATTGAAGAGTTAAAATCTAAGGAAAGTC
>DAOWNS010000119.1 GCA_030642465.1 Candidatus Thorarchaeota archaeon
GCTCTTCCTCGAAGAGCGAGCGTGGCGAAAGGCGGTCCTCGGCTGAATTCAACAACGTCTCTATCTCCCCATGGTTTTTTGACCAACCCATCAGATATGCTCGCAATTCTCCGCACAGATTGCTATCTATGGTCTGGCTTGCTCGAAGTTGGACGATCAATCCATCAAGGTTCTTCAGATACTCATTCTTCAACCAATCATGGTTCAAGCGAGTTCGAAGTCGCTGCCACTCACACATACTTCTCACCGCCTAGCAATTTGTGTAATTCCAGGAATGCTTCGGCCACGAGTGTGGCGTGTTCCTGCTCACTTGCTTTTCCCCCAATGACTTCCAGCAAATCCTTGGTCTTGCACCCATCCCAATTACCGACTACTCGATCTCCATCAAAATGTCTCCATTCGGCAGCGGCGACCTTTTCATTCTCTCCTTCCCTTAGCGGTCTCCAGTAGTCTGTTTCGCGGTTGCCCAAGTCAGTTGACTTCTTCAGTACTTCGTCTCCACTGGTCACTTCAGGCTTCAGGATTTCCTGCCTCGCATTACTATTCCGAAAACTCATCCACTGCATCTTTGCAAGTGCATCGCGAACAGGCCCTGATGAATTCTCATATTGATTCGCCCGAAGGGCCAGATAGCCTTGAGAGAGAATCGAGAGCGCAGGAAGAACAGACGCATCTACCTGGGGGCGGAATAAACGTTGAAGTTCCAGCGGCAGTGACGTGAATTCCCTTCCCCCTCGGCATGCACTCTCGGCCTGCGCCGCCGTCATATCATAAAACCGTTTGATGGTATTCTCCGAGTTGAGCGCAGAATTGTCTTTTGCACAGAGCAAGTAAAGGTAAGCATCGATACCATTCTTTTTTCGACATATTTGTTTGTGCTGTCGCTGGCGTAGCAACTCCTGGCCGCCATAGGTGACTAATAGAACAATAAGACCAGCGGCATCATCTCCCGATAGGCCTTTCCAATCAGAAACAAATTTATCCAACTCAGACACACGAGTCTTTTTTGAAGACTCAACCTCGTAGTGCATCACAGCATGTGTTGCTTTCCAAACGTCGTTCATTTCTCTCACAGCACAAGAACTCCCCATATCTTCGAGTGGTGCGAGAAAGGTTTCCCTAAATGACAAGCCCAGAAACCGGTCACCCGGATGCTTATCGTGATCGGAGAAATATACGCGTATCACTGTTCTACCTCTTGGCTTGAGTTTCGGCGGTTCTGCTTCTTGCCTTTGTCGCTGGGCCAGACTATTTTCAAGCCCTCCTGTGTAAAAATGGGCATTGCGACTAGTAACAATACTTTCGATCTATCACGATCACTTGAATCGCGGAAATTGGCGCATTTCTCTTTTGGAGGACACACTCTCTTCGGAGGAGAATCGGTATTTCCGGGGAAGTCGGAAGATGAGAGCGGATACGCAGAAATCAACCACTTTAAGAGCTTGACTGCTTCTCCTGGGGCATCCACCTTTCCAAGAAACGCGGCCACAAAACGCTGGAATCTGATTCGGTCTTTGGGCCGAATCAGCATCCACGCCAGCGAATCCGTATGTCCTATTTGCAACTTGTTGTGGTTGTTTTCTAAGCCAGCCTTTAGAAATTGGATAAGTCGATAAAGAAACATCGCACCAGGCACCGTCGGAAGACGCACTCGCATTTCATCGCCAATATCAGATGATTCGCATTCGATTCCATTGGCTTCAAGTACAGATGCAACGGTTTTCAATGCTACCGATCTCTCAGAGTCTACTTTCACTAGCCAAGGGCAGTTATCAACATCCTCCTTCCCCAGTGCGGTTGGCACCCAGAAGAGGCTTTTGAAAGAGTCGAGATTATCCTCGTCTCCCTCAAACCACGATTCATACTGAAATGTGCTGATGCTGTCTGGATGTCCATTGTTCAATTTCTGAGCGGCAAGTAGTGCCGCAAGCACCTGCTTCCCAGCCCCAAACACTTCATCCCAAATACTATTGGTAACCGTGATGCGATTTGCTGCATCATTAAAGACATAGTCACCGGCTAATGTCGCCACTTCCACGAAATATTGAGAGTTGTTAAATGCTCTTCTGACCTCACCTACAGCACTCGTGCTGGAGTGACAGGCGATCAAGCACCTCTGAGTGTCTATAAGCTTCTTCCAGTGTTGATGTGGCCTGGAGTTTTTATTGGTCAGCATTGACTGATCCTGGAGATGTTCGCCAGCGAGCATCAAAAGAACATCGAGCATGACAACGTAAGAGCCATTATCCATATTGAACAGATTTTCAATGTCTTCCCAGTTGGTAATGCGTGTCATAAAAGCGCGTCTACTTTCAAACATATTCTTGAATAGACTTTTCTTGCTGTCGTGGTCACTGCCCACATTCGGAAGGGCATTATCGATAATGAGCTGCATGGCAGAGCAGTGTGCAAACTCCTCAGTAGCGTTAAAGAGGCAGAAGATAACCTTGTCATCCGAGCGAAGGCACTCGCTGCGAAAGAGTGCCGCCCCATAATGCCTCATCTTTTTCTCATCGTCTTCACAAATAACCCATGTCCTGTGCATGCACGTCTCCGATCTCTTGGTTATTTTAGCCATTACAATTGCACCCAGTAGTTGTCATTGTTTCCTCCGTCACCTTGAAAGATGGGGGCGATGAAAGAACTAACCCAGTACTTGGCATCCTTCAGTGGATTCCCATCGATATCAGAGGGACAAAAGTGCAGTGTTTGAATACAATCCTTTCCAAAGTCTTCAAGGCATACTCGCAATACCAACTCTGTCCCCCCCGGCTTCCTATCAACAAGATCACAAGGAAGCCGCTCATTGATCACTTGAAATAGGATGGAGTAACCACCGTCTTTGGGAATGATCTTTACCTGGATTGCGGTGTCTTCAGGCGAATGCTGGATAGCGTTCGAACAACTAGCGATGAAAGCACGTATGAAGCGGGACTGCAGTTGGTCTCGCACGTCATGCCTTTGCCGATCCTCGAAGGGCGACCATGAAACATCTATTGGACATTCGAGATCGAGTCTCTTGATGTGCATATCCAATCCTTCATGCCAATCGTTCGTAATGGCTATGATGTCAGTAGCCGTCATTGGATCACGCTCATTGAGAATACGAGCTACCGCCATGCCGCAGGCGTGAGGCCACAAGCGTTCTAAGATGACATAGCGTAAGTTCCCACCTACAGAATAAAACGAGCCCAACAGCGTTCGATTTTCGTTAGCGGCGCTTGTAGAAATAAGCGCCTGAGATCTGGCTGCGTCGAAGATATCTGGAAGTGGGCAGACATACCATTCGAGAAGCGTGCCGGAGAGTGGCTCTAGTGTTGGTTTGAGTTTCAGTATGACGCCCGTATTATTGTCCTGATCAGCAGCGCCGGGCTCAGAGTGACAAAGGTGAAAACGATCTTTCAGTCGACTGAAGCATTTATTGAAGAGAAAATCACAGGAATTCCGGATTTCGTGACTGTAGGTAGTGACAGCTTTCCGCACACCTTCTTGTTCACCAACTTTCAATGTCTTGTTATGGATCATAGTTATCGCAAGAGGAATTGAGAGCCCCAAACCATATTCCCAATATGGAGACAGCGTATTCATTGTAATCGGTGAATGGACCTGTAATCGGTGGGAATCATAAGGCTGTGGACTGGGAATCTGCTGGTGCCACGACATTGGAGGAAGCCAGCCAGCTATTGTAGTAAATGCAAGTGACGATGGTATCTCTTCGATCGATTTATCTTCGAGGAATTCGGGAGCCGGTGTAAACCCATGCGGCATGATCAGCAGCTGAATGGGATACGGTTGATAGACTCTATATAGGAACTCCAAAGGGAAGTAGGGGCTTCGGCACAGACGATCAACGAGGCGATCTCGGTGCCTGGGAGCGCCATCCTCCGATGGCGTGACAAAATCGAATAGGTGAAAGCCAGATGAATCACCGTTCTCATTGCTGCGCGCTTCAGGAGTTGTGAGAAGCAGCCACCATGGAGAACTTGGCATGGACCATTGCAGGGCGGTTGCTAGCGATAAACCTTTCCCGCGATAGGCTTCTGCCTTTAGCCATTCGCTGAATAGCGAACCCGGAACACTGGAAAGAAAGAAAGAAATCAGCACAACAATCCAACGTTGTTCCTGGTCGCCGTAGTCATACTCCTTGATAGGCAACATAGGGATCAATGGGGCGATTGTCTTCTCCCATCGAGAATGCCTCTCGTCTTCGCTAAGGCTTTCATCGAATAGCCAATCCTGCAATGGCTGAATAATCTCGCGTAGTTCCTCTGTAGTTGCCTCGCAGGTGGATTTGGTGAGTATCTCCGACAACACTTCGTGTTTATGAACTTGCGTCGAGTATTGCTGTCTCACAAGAAGCGATGTCTTGCGCAACCATTGGACAAATGAAGATGCACGTTGAGTTGGGATCACTTCCCACTTCGCCACGTCGTCCATGGTTTGATGGGCGTTCGGAACCAACATCCCCAAACCTAATTGATACAGGAAGCGCAGCTGATCAATAAGACCCAGTGATCCATCGCTACCCGTAATTGCCCACCACTCCGTATGCTTCTCTTTGTCTTCGTTAATTAGCTTTTCTAGTCGTTCCTTCGATAAGATCGGGGCTGAAGGTGGAAACGCAAAGCCTCCATGACTGGCGTGCTGGTAGCGAAACAGCCAAAGTATTGAAAAGAATGTCATTTCCCCGTCCTCAAGAACTATCGTCGACTCTAAGGGGTGGAGGGGAAGATGCTTTCGGGTGCGTATACTGCCGAATGTATGAATCAAATCATCGAAGGCTTCTGGGTTCAAGTCCTGGACACGTTGAAGTAACCACTGGAAGTTCTTCTGCGCCTGTTTCTGATGATGTTCACGCCAATCCTTGAAGTGTTTCGCGTATTGAAGGATGGCTTTAAGGGCCTTCTCACCCTTTTCGCATGCTTCAGCAGTTTCAGTTGTAATCAAGGCACAATCCGATAGACCCAGAAGAAATTCGGGACTCACCGAAGAAAGAAGGGCGCCGTCAGAATGCATTTTCTGTTCAGTAGTGCCAACCTTGTATACAAACTTTCGATCGAGCGCTTCCTCATAAAGATCGCGCAATAAGATTTCCCACTGCAGGATTCGCATGCGCTTTGTTATGTCGCCGTCTCGGAGAACTTTCGCGAGTCTGCTGACCATCTCTTTCACGGCCACCTCGCCAGCTCGAGGGAACTTCACCAAAGTGTCGACCACCCCTTTGACGACAACAGGAATCTTCTCCTTGTCGTCATCGTTACTTTTTTCGTGGACCTCCATCAGTTCTTGAACCACGGAATCTGGGTCTGTAGCAAAAACTAACAAGGTCGGGTCCAGATGTCTTCTGTGCATATTGGTCAGGCCGTCTCGGCAATCCTTATCCTGCTGTTCTTGAGTTTCATCAGTGTTTTGATGAATCTCTTTTTGGGCAAGTATTTCACAGCACGTCAATAGCGCTTCGACAAGATGGGAGTGTAGGTCGGAATCGGTGCTGATAACCAAAGGCAAACACTGGGGGTCGATAGATCTCAGGAACCAAGTAGCTGGGTGGTCATTGAACTTCTGGCGTAGAAAGAAGAGTGTGGGATTTTCCTCACTACCCGTCACCTCCGTTAGATATGATTGGTATAGTCCTTCACAAAACTGGAGCCTTTGCCGAATGGCCAAGAGAACGTGTGTGGCTCGCCATTCATCAGTCAGGACTGCAGGACTCTTATTCGTCACGAGATCGGACTCTGCACAAGTGGCGCGCTCAGCAAGTGCAGACTCTTTATCTGTCCCCTCGCTTTTCTCTGAACCAGCAGACTTAAGAAAGGTATCAACTCTTCCAATGGTATCGGAAATGGCTTCTTCAATGTCTTTCCGTGCTTGATCACTAAGCTCGTTACACTGGCTGGATGGTGGCTTTGGCAGGCTTTCCGGAATACAGGGAGAATCCAGAGTGTCTTCGATTCTGTCAAGAAGCAGATAGGATAGACAGTACTGTAA
>DAOWNS010000069.1 GCA_030642465.1 Candidatus Thorarchaeota archaeon
CAAAAAGCAGACAGAAACTAAGCGTCGTGCCAAGAAGAAGAAGGCACTGACTGAGGAAGCACCAATTGAAGACGCGAAATCTGTTGAAGAACCTGACAAAACTGAGAAGCAGATAGAAACGATTGAAACGCCGGTAGCGACTAAGGAGCCTGTAAAACCAAGTGAACCTAAGAAACCAGTCGACGTCATCGAAACAGATGAGGCGACCAAATCCACTGAAACGGAAGCCGACGAAACAAAGTGAAAGTTCATTCACGAAGAAGGGTTTCTTAGATCTCTTCTTCCTCCAATGATTTGGGTGTGATGCCATGAGCAGTAGGAATCAGAGGCCAGTAGGAAGCCGTTCTGCTACTTCCATATTCTATCTTCTTGCGATTGGTTCCGGCGTTATGAGAACTGTTTCAGTATCCTTTGATATCGTTGCTCTCAATACTATGATTTCAGATTCCATTGCATTCGGTTTTATGGCGCAATGGTTGGCTCTTGGGGTTACAGTGGTTCTGGTTGCATTCCTTAGTATCCCTCTAAAACATAATGGACGGAAGCGGCCAATTGGCTATAGTCTTGACCCAGATTTCGGCAGGCTTCGTCTTCTTCCGCGTCGACCAATGAAGTACTTGATTGCAGGTGGGCTTCTTGCTGGAGGCTCGACGTTCTTTTACTACTTGCTCGCAGGCCAAACAGACGCTTCGACGATTCTTCCATACGGCCAATTAGTCATCATCTACCTCCTGTTGGGTGACCTGCTTGCTGAGAAGGACATCCCTACAATTATCGAGGTACAATGTATCGTGTCAATAACATTGGGTGTTCTCCTTGTTGGGGTGACCCCCGGTGGGTTTGATATCCCCTCACTTCTGATTGTGCTGGGGCCCATGAACGTCTTCTCCGCATTGTACACGTATCTGCAGAGGAGAGCTAAGAGGATGGAGATACGGCCGGGTCTAAGGGTTGACTCCCTCAACATGCGACTTTGGACTTTGCTCTTCATGAACATCGCGATGAGCTTGATGATGCTTCCGCTCATGACACCAGCAACCTGGACGCTAATACTTCAGACATTCGTGCCTCTCTTCTGGGTGCTACTGGGTTCAGCACTTACCACCTTCCTTGCAATGGTGATGTATGTCAGAGCATTAGGAAAAGGATCAATGGCAGTGGTCAACTCCCTTGGTGCTGTGTCAGTTGTGCTGGGGATTCCAATCACGCTCCTTGGAAACCTCCTCTTTCCAGGCGCTTTTGGAACGATTACAGCTGACGTATTTCTCTGGGCGCTGAAGATATTTGGAGTCACCTTGGTTGTGGTTGGTGTTCTTGCTATTCAGGCTGCAGATGTAAGGTCACTGGTCCTAGTAAGTGTAAATCCTCGAGCTGGAAGTCTAATCGACGCGCTCTTTGACATCAAGGGTGTAGAAACCGCTGCAGCTCTAGCTGGCAAGCACGACTACCTGCTCCGCGTAAGGGGCAGAAGCTTGACCAAGACCCGATCCGCGGTTTTGAAGAAAATACAGAAGGTGCCTGGGGTTGTAAGTGTACGAACCTTAATCGTACTTGCAGATTACAAATAATGTATATGGACAATTCAAAGGAAGTGATTCAGAAATGACTCAGATAATGGCTTACATATTGATGGAAATCGAGATTGGACGGACTGACGAAGTGCTGCAGGAGCTTCGCAAGATTGAGGAAGCTACTAAGATATCTGTGACGACTGGGGAATATGATATCGTTATCCTACTCGAGGTCCCTACTCTGGAATCTCTGTATGATATAACAGTCAAGCGGATTCATGTGATTCCTGGTATCAAAGAAACCACAACTGCGGTAGTGGAGAAGATAATCACCAACACGTAACTGCAGCATCCAGTTCCTTTTTTACAGGATACGGCAATTAGTGCGATGAAACCCAGCAAACCGCTACCATCCATAATCAGAAACGGTGCATACTATGGGCGAGATTGTAACAGATCAGCTATCAAAGAGATTCGGCAAGCTTAAAGCTCTAGATCACGTGGATATCGTGGTACCAAAGGGTTCTGTTTTTGGACTGCTTGGACCCAATGGTGCGGGTAAGAGCACAACCACCAGACTTCTCTGTACGCTGCTTAAGCCATCATTTGGCACCGCGCGGGTGGGAGAATACGACATAATCGAGAATCCTGTGAAAGTACGTGAAATAACCGGAGTACTGCCTGAAGAAGGCAGTCATACACTCTATCCCGGTATGACCGCGTACCAAAATCTCGAGTACTTTGCCAAGCTCTATGATGTACCTGATGAAGAGATACATGAACGAATAGAAGAGCTCCTCACATTCATGGAACTATGGGAGAGAAAGGATGATAATGCGGGTGAGCTGAGCACAGGAAATAGGCAGCGACTTGCGTTATGTAGGGCTCTACTTCATAGACCCGAAGTTCTGTTGCTCGATGAACCCACGTCTGCTCTCGACCCGGTGGCCGCAAAACGAGTCAGAGAGCTAATCCTAAGTCTAGCAAAGAAGTACAATCAAACCTTCTTCATCAATTCCCACAACCTATCAGAAGTGCAGCGAATATGTGATCGCATAGCAATCATCGACAAGGGCCAGATTCTTCTAACTGGAACGACGGCAGAACTTCGCGAGCAGCTTCATGCTAAGCAAGAATACATGATACGCGTTGCCGGGGACATTGAGAAAGCCAAATCCATCACGGAATCTCATCACTTTGTTGAATCTGTGAAGGTCGGAGTTGATTCTCTGATTGTCACCATCGATGACCCATATGAGAACAATTCACAGCTCATGCAAGGTCTGCTGGCTGCGGGCGTGAATATCATCGAGTTCGCGGAAGAGGAAGCAAGCCTCGAAGATCTCTATCTTGAAGTTCTGAACGGAGGTGGCAACTAGTGGCGCAAAGCAAGTCGATGCTGGTAGCCCTTGCGGATATCAGAATGGCCCTCAAGTTGAAGATGGTAAAGTGGAGCTTGGTGCTAAGTGCAGCCTTTGGCCCTCTCATGACCATAGGGCTTGTAGCTGGTCCGGTTCTTGTCTTCACAGGTCCAGAATTAAACCTGATGATTGCAATCCTCATGCCAATGGCCGCCGCAATGCTTGCAATGTTTTCTGTTATCCCAGCTACAATGATTTCTGCTAACGCTTTAGTTGGAGAGCGTGAACAAAGCACCCTTGAACCGCTTCTTTGTACGCCTTTGACCGACCGTGAGCTGCTTTGGGGCAAAACGCTTAGCTCGGTCCTGATTTGCGGCGCCATCCTCGTGCTGAGTACACTTGCATCCACAATCGGCATCGCAGCGGTACTGCTAGGTGCTGGCAAGCAATTGATTATTTTCCCTGATTTGCCCGGGCTATTCATGCTTGCCGTGGTTGCGCCAATTGTACTATTTGCTGTGGTATCACTTATGATTATCATAAGCGGGAAAGTTCAACGTGTATACGAGGCGTATCAGATGAGTGGGGCAATCATATTGATCTTCATGATACCAATGATGGCGCCTATCATATTTTCACCATCGGGAGTTGTTGACCCCTCTATGATTTGGATGTGGAACTTTGTTTCTTTCCTACTTGCGGTGGTCATAGCAGTTGTCACGTGGGCGATAGCTTTCAAGCAATTCAATCGCGATAGCATGGTTTCTCTTGTCTAGTCCATGATTTTCTTGAGTCCGTCAGGATATCGCACCGCGAGATCACGATAGATGGCTTTGAACTTGGTCAGCTCTTCCCTATGATGCGCCTTCACGTCAGCAATCACCTTCGCAGGAACACCTACTGCTATTTTCTCATCTGGGACCTCAAAGCTCTGTCTAACAACAGCCCCCTCTCCAACAATCGCCCAGTGACCAACTACTGCATAATCAGACACGATAGCTCCCATGCCTATAACCGCCTCATCCTTGATGACCGCATTGTGGATTATGCAACCATGTCCCAAGGTCACGTTGTTGCCAATGACCGTTAATTCTCCTGGCCTTGCATGGACAACTACGTTGTCTTGGACGCTAACGCCATCACCAATTTTAATTTCTCCGTAGTCGCCTTTCACCACGGCGCCAGGCGCGACATAGCACTCGGTACCGATGGTAACAAGTCCAATGACCGATGCTGAGTGACTGATGTACGTATTCTTCCCTATCTTCGGGATTCGGTTTTCGAACTCATAGACCGCCATTGTTGACACATCTTTGTTATTCCCCCAAATGCCAATATTATAAGTACATGGTCAGCTGTCCGAAACGTTAAAGACACTGATGGTGGAATGTCTGAACAGGATGTTCTCCGAGCCAACGTGGAGGTAATGCAGTGTGACGGATAGCCCAAATGAGCATAGTGACATTCAATTTCCAATCCTTCGAGGTGAGTCTGTGGGGGAGAGTGGTGAGTTCAGTGGGGTGGCTGTCATCGTTACAACCCCTGATGAACTGAATAGAGCGTGGGCTTCGAATGAGATTGCAATATTGAAGCAAGATCTTGAGTCGCATTTTGTATCAAATCCTGGCGACCTTGATGTTCTGTTCACGAATGTTGCGGCTGTTCTTGCGGAGTTTGGAGAACCGATAGGCGAGTTTGCCGCGGTTGCATATTCTCGGGAGGCCATAGGCGTTGTAAAGGTGGACGACGCTACAAGCGTTCTTGAAGCGGATATGCACATCAGGGTAGTGGCGATGGAGAATCTTGGTGAAGTATTTTTCATCGACTAACATACATTAGTACGATGATGGCTTCTTTGGAACCGGTGGAAATGCCGTTTCTCTTATTCTTGGTTTTGATAGTGTTCGATAGGTTTTTTGTTTCCGTGCTTGCTTCCAGCGATATGCATAAGTGTAAAGAAGGAAAGACCAAATACGCGTCCAGAGATACTACATGATACGCATCGCTAATCATCTGTGGACCTAGTTGGCAACGCGAACAGGAGAACATGCTCTATTATGAAAGTCAGATTCAAGGTGGACAATCAATGGCTCGAAGTCGAGAGGAAAAGCATGAAGAAGATGAAGCGTGACTACGAGTCTTGGGCTGAAACTACTTTGCAGAAGGCCAAGGACGCTCAAGATCTCAGAGCTCTGCGCGAAGTGTTCTACCAACTCGGAGATAGATGGGAGTGGGACCAAGCAACCGGGGCTTGGTTATCAAGTGGTGATCCCTTGGATGCCGTTGCATTCATCCTTCGATTGCCTGGCCTTCAGCCCAACAAGGAACGCTACATTGTCTATGCGGTGATGGCCTATAGCAAGGGTCTCACAGACCAGTTTGACCATCTTGGAGACAAAGAACGAATAATCATAGAGCGCGACTTGGATACCAACACAATGCTGAGCTGGTCAACGACTGGGCACGGTGCCATGGACTTAGTGCCCACAGACCTAAGCAGCTACGAGGGGCTTAACGATGCGCTTCAATCCAATTATCTTGTTGCACAACCGGGCGACCATGCTCTAAGGATTGAGGTGCCTCCATCTGGTAGCATTGTAAGTACGCTTCTTCAGAGCCTATGGGCGGTAGCTGGAGGCAATAAATCCTACACAATCAAGGGAATTGAGATTCTCAGTGCCTCCGACATTGAGGAATCACTTGACTTCAAGTTCCACAGATATGCACAAGCGGTTATTGATTTGGAGCGTCTTTGGAGCGAGCTAAAAGGAGGGGCCGTATCAAAGGCTCTAGAGGTGGTGGCGGACCAGATCCCCGCGCACATTGAGGCTAGAAACAGGAAAACTCTGAGAAGAGTAGAAGGCCTAATTCACGTCTTGTGGTTTAGACCACCAAAAGCGCAGATTGACGTGATTCATCGAGTATACGATGAGCTGCGAACGGAACCCACTCCGACTGAGGTGCAGAGCAAGCTTCTTCCACGTCTTGGGGAGCTTGCATACAGCTTGAATGATGTCATGGAGAAAGCCCAGTACTTGAAGTGGAAAAGTGTCATTGACCAAAAACGTTTCAGTGAGAGCGATGTCTTCCAAGGGTTATCTCTATCACGGATGGCCAAGGAAGCGTTCGCTGTGGCCCTCGACGATATTCTCAGAGAACACACTCTCTCATACATTGGCTACCCTGAGAAAGGAACGGCCTTTGAAAAAGCTCTTCGAATCGTATTTGGCATTGTCGTGCTACCTGCGCGACTTGGTTCAGCTTTCATGGGGAGCGTAATGAACACACTAGCAAGGCTAATCGGACGATTCAGAAGACAAGAAACCAACTCGGAATCGGATTCGGCATCTGAAGAAGGTGCAGGCGAATATTCTCCACAGCTATGAATTGACTTGCGCGCCCTTGAACATGTCAAGCAGCTCTAGCAAGGATTCAATCACAATTGTGCCCTTAGGTGCCTTCTCAGCCTCTTTGGGGTCCGCCCACGTCACAAGTATTGGGACCATGTCAGCTCTGGCCGCGGCAACGACATCCACATCTACCCAATTCCCAACGTAGGCGCATAATCTCGGATTCACGCCTACATCATCTGCAGCCATAATGAGGCTGTAAGGATTCGGCTTTGCGTACCCTAGCACCCCTGTCCATCTCACTGTGGAGAATAGATTATACACGCCTGCTTTCTTGAGGGATGCTACTGGATTATCGTGGCGCCTTGTAACGAGCCCAAGTCTATAGCCTCGAGCGTGAAGTTCTTTCAGAATCGTTATGGCATCATCCGTGAAGGTTTCGTAATCTCCCTCCATTATCTCCTTTTTCCACGCTCGTTCAATTCGTAGGATTGTGGAATCGCCAATATCCACGATGCCAAGTGATTCGAAAAACCTCCTATAAAAATCAATCCAATGCTCTGGATCAGCTCCCCACAGTGGACCAACGTTATGGTCCAGCTGAAACTGATCCATCTGAGCGTCCCCTCTCGTTATGGCCAAGTTGAAGGTTTCTTGAGAGAATTGACTCGTGTTGATCCCATGATTCTCGGAAAGTTTCTTGAACATTGAAAACGGAGACTCTCGTGTCCTTGTGAGAGTGTGATGCAAATCAAACAGGATCGCCTTGACATTCAAGTGAGAACACTTCCTACGTTCATCGAACACCAGATGGGCGCTTTTATTTGATGGCTTCTCCTATAGCCTCTCTTGAATTTGAAAATGTGACGGGCAAACGCTCCATGTGACAGTTGACGGTGCAAAGATTTCTTCATTCCCGTTTGAAACACTTGCTTGTGCGCCTACTTGAGCGCATAAGGTTTCTGCAGGCGGCTCCTTAGATACTGCAGAAGCGCGAAATCTGTGAAACCCGGTATCATCCCCCCCACTATTGTTCAGGACTTTAAATTGCATTGTGCTCGAGCTGAATTGATACAAGACGGTGTTTCATAATGCAGATTATCACGGACGTATCCTTCATCCTAGAATTTCTTGCGATAGCAGTTTCCATTGTACTCGCATCTTATCTTATCCTGACTTGGTACCGACAGGCGAACAGGCTGCTAACAGATCTTCCTCTGATGTTTGGGATTATCTTCATCGGGCACGCCATAAACCAGATCCTGCTTAAGCTTCCAATGCTTGGGATATTGGAAGACTCGATAGGATTATTCCGAGTCAGAGCCTTTGTGGTTGGCTGCATCGCTTTGCCGCTTGTTGGCGTGCTTCTACATATCTGGTTGCCCAAACTCAGAAGGCATCACCTTCGAATCATGGGAGTAGTCACGTTATATTGGGTAATTGTGGCTCTGCTTGGCCCCACAATGGAGATTATCATACTCCTGCATCTCCCCGTGATAATCACATTCATGCTTGGGATGGTTATAACGTTCGCAGTGACTTGGAAAACAGGCAGGCTCAAAGAAGTGCGGAGTGACCTCATGGTGTTCTCCACAATTATGGGTCTCATCAGTCAAGTTGGAATGGTGCCACTGATGAATGCGGGGCTTGGATTCGTGACTGGCATCTTCATGGTGATAGGTACTTTGTTTGCTACACTCGCCCTAACTAACCCATGGTACCATTCAGAACAGCAGGTTATTCAGAGTCAAGGCAGTGAGGCAATTACGCCTGTTGCCACAGAACATGAAACCAAGAAAGCCTCGTTCTGGTCGAGAGTGGGTCTAATCCCCCTGGGGATACTTCTGCTGACAATCGGCGTTATCTGGCGGAATGTAGATGTCTTTATCCTTGGTCTTAGCGAATCATGGCTTAACATATTGCCATGCAAG
>DAOWNS010000301.1 GCA_030642465.1 Candidatus Thorarchaeota archaeon
CTGCGGATACGAGGCCCGTTGTCAACAAGAAGTCGCTCATCAATTCCAGATGCGCGCTCATGCAACCATCTCGAGCCCTTTCCCATAATTGGCCAAAGCTCTGTTACGCTCATCTGTTGTATCTGTCCGAGAGTTTCTATGTCATATCCTCGGAGACGCTCAGCTGTGACCCTGCCAACACCATTTAGCGCGTCCACTGGAAGCGGAGCCAGGAACCGAGTAACCGACAATGGGTCTTGAGGGACGAAGGTGACGCCCATAGGTTTGTTCTTACCTGTCGCAATCTTGGCTACTGACATATTGGGCGCGATACCTACCGAGCAAGGCAGCTTGGTGGAATCCTTGATGGTTTTCTGAATCTCAAGTGCGAGTTGCTTTGGGTGCTCATACTCCTGACATTTGAAAGTAACCTCAATGTAAGCCTCATCGATACTGGCTCGTCGGACTCGCTCCTCGTCTGCGAATTCACGGAGAATCGCCATGAATTCGCTTGAAGCCGCAACATAGCTCTGGAAGTCACCCCGCACAAAGACTGCATCTGGACATAGCCTGTAAGCCTTAGAAACTGGCATCCCGGACCGTATGCCATGACTTCGTGCCTCATACGAGGCGGCTCGAACAACTCCACGGCCTTTGCCTTCTTTTGGATCATGACCAACACATACAGGAAATCCACGAAGCTCAGGGTGATTCCTGTACTGCTCGACGGAGGCGAAGTACGCATCCATGTCTATGTGCATAATCCAGCGTTGCAACTAGATAACCAGACCAACAACCTACGCAATGACCTTTGGCAATTGCCATGTTGAAATATCACCCCCAATGAACAAGCGAAGAGTAGAGAGATTGCCGAATCTATCTATCCCAGTATACGTATGTATTCACGTTCTAAATTGACAACTAATTGGTCAGTACAAGTCCGCTAATGATATATGCAAAGCCTGCTCTGTTTTGGCGTTGACGGGCGTGAAGAATACGATGTGATTCCTCCCCATTGATGATAACCATGCATTTCTGGAAGAATATGATGTAAACCAGCTTTGGAGAAAGAAGAAACATGGAGGATAGTCTTAAGGAAATCGCGAGAGCAAAGACCGCGATACTCGATAGCATTGCAGACCACGTAAAATACTACAAGAACTTGGACATGAGAATTACGTGGGGTAACAAAGCAGCTGCAGAGGCAGTCAACTTAGATCAAGAAGAACTTGTGGGAAAAAGATGCTACGAGATCCGGCATGGCACCGAGAGACCTTGTGATTTCTGTCCGGTCATCAAGTCGTTTGAAACCGGGAAGAGTCATGAAAAAGAAATGCAGACCCCAGATGGTCAAATGTGGCTCGTTAGAGCCTATCCTGTGCGCGATGACGATGGCGCTTTTGTCGGAGTAGTGGAAGTGTCCCGAGAAGTAACGGAACAGGTCGCTGCAGAAAAAACCCTCAAAGAGAGTGAAGAAAGGCACCGGACCCTAGTACAATCGCTAAACGACACAATATTCGTGCTGAGCAAGGATGATGTATTCACAGAATTTTATCCCTCTAGCTCTGTAGAATTCCCTTCCAAACCAGACGCGTTCTTAGGACGCAACATCAAGGAAATCGTGCCTCCTCGAGGGGCTGAAATGCTAGCACGATTGGCAGCTGAAGTGCGAAAAACTGGAAAGCATACAAGCACAGAGTACTCTATGCCTGCAGGCGACGATAAACACTGGTTCTCTTGCGGGATCGACCTGCATCAGGATGGTGAAAGCACTGTCTTCGTTACAAGGGACATCACTGAAACGAGGAAGATAGAACAATCTCTCAAGGAGAGTGAAAGCAGCTATCGTAGCATATTCCAGAACTCGCCAGTGTCGATATGGATAGAGGACTTCTCAGAAGTCAAAAAGTATGTTGACAATCTTCGGGCTTCCGGAATCAAGGACATCGGTAGTTACTTCCTGAAGAACCCAAATGAAGTCACCAAGTGTACAGAGCTTGTAAAACTCATTGACGTGAATCAGGCCACGATTGACTTGCATAATGTAAGAAGCAAAGCTCATCTTCTTGGAAACTTAGGTGACATAATCCTCGAAGATGCAATCGACATGTTTCGGGAAGAGATAGTTGCAATCACGGGGGGCAAGCAACACTTCACAAAAGAGGCAACGATGCTGAATCTGTCCGGCGAGAGTAAACACTTGCTCGTGCAGCTCATTGTTCCGCCAGGTTATGAGGAAACTCTATCGAGAGTATTAATTTTCATGGAGGACCTCACTGAGAGAGTGAAATCTCAGGCTATACTCCTGAGTCAGAAACAAGAACTCAGTGAATTTGCACATGCTATGGGTCACGACCTTAGAGGTTCATTACATGCAATCATAGGATATGCGAACTTGCTTGAAGAAGAATATGAGCAATCACGTGCTCAAGAGATAACGAATCTAGCCAGGTCAATGGCTACCATGCTTGAGCAATCCATTGTTCTCGCTGATGCTGGCCAAATTATCGGAAAAATTAATCCGGTTGATTTGGACAAGCTCGTTGCTGAGGTTGCATCAACTGTTGTACCTAAGACCATCCGATTCAAACAAGCGAAACTGCCGGTAGTCAGCTGTGACCGTGAGAAGATGAAACAAGTGGTCCAGAACCTCCTTGCAAACGCGATACAACACGGAAATCCGAATGTAATTGAAGTTAAGAC
>DAOWNS010000380.1 GCA_030642465.1 Candidatus Thorarchaeota archaeon
CACAGTGCTGACCTAGTCTTCATTACGACCAAGGCGTATGATACAATCGAAGCGGCATCCCAAATCCGCCATCTTGTAGACGGTGGAGCTTACGTTCTATGCCTCCAGAATGGCCTTGATACTGAAGTCAAGGTGGCAGAGTACCTCGACACCACTAGAGTGCTTAGAGGGACAACTTGCATGGGTGCTCTGGTTACAGGGCCCGGCGAGATAACTGCTACTGGCTGCGGAATCACAGAGATTGGTTCCCATTTCCCTGAAAACGGTGAGATGATCGACAAGGTTGTCAAACGCTTGAAGCAAGCTGGCTTTGATGTAAGGGCGTCCGATAATATAGAGGGAGTCGTCTGGACAAAGACGATTGTGAATTGTGGTATCAATCCCATAGGGGCCCTGACCGGTCTTACGAACGGAGAAATCCACGATGATATGGCCCTTCGGAATCTAGTGGTCAAACTTGTTGAAGAGGCGGCCCAAGTGGCTGATTCTCTGGATGTGAAATTGACCACAGATGACCCCATTCGATACACGTTGGGAACTGCAAAGGCCACTTCCGAGAATACGAATTCTATGTTACAAGATATTCGCGCCTGTAAGCGAACCGAGATTGAATCAATAACTGGTGAGGTCATCAGACGAGCAGAAGAGCTTGGGATTGAAACCCCTTTCAGCGAAACTATCTATGCTCTCGTTAAGGCTCTAGAATCCAAGCGGTTGGTCGATGTGGAGTCAAAGCCGGAGATGCACCCTCTTGCCACAGAAGAGTTGCTGAAGGCTATTTCTACACCTTGAACCAGTTGCGTGCCATCTCATAAGATGCAATCGCTGAACGCTGTCCACCATGTTTTATTGCATTCATGTGGCCCGGAAGCGCGGTTTCGAAGCTAATCTCAGATAGCCTTCTGAGTGATTCTACCAACTGCTGAGGGTTTCCTGTTGGAAAATCCACTCTTCCGAAGCTGCCCCCAGGAAACATAGTATCTCCCGTGACCATGATGCCAGTATCCAGAATCTCAAGACATACACTGCCTATCGAGTGGCCAGGTGTGTTGTAGACGCGGAGGCTAAGGTCTCCGAACTGCACAACCTCCCCTTCCTCAAGAATACCTTCTATCTTTAGAGGCGGAAGTCGTGCACCAAACGTGTCTGACAGCGTAAGGCTCATGTCCCCTTTGTTAATCATGTCAGCTTCGGCTTTGTGAAGATGCAGCTTTGGGGAGGCTTCCTCAAGCAGGATTGCTACTCCACCTATGTGGTCAATGTGACTATGAGTTAGAATCACATCCGTGATGGACTCCATTGATGAACCAAGGTTCTCCAATGATTTTTCAAGATGTTCTGCGTTTACGCCTGTCCCGGTATCTATGAGAACCTGCTTATCACCACAATCGAGGAAGGTGATGTTTGAGTCGAAGCTTCTACTTGTCAGGAAATGAATAGGGCCAGAGATGTGTTCGAAAATGACTTCACCCCAGATGCTCCATTAGCTTGTCGATGTCGCTTCG
>DAOWNS010000244.1 GCA_030642465.1 Candidatus Thorarchaeota archaeon
GATCGAAAAACTTCGTATCCAAAACCAAGAATGGATGGGATTTGAGGTAATCATCATCAATCTTCAACCCATTGTTTGCTGTATAATGAAGACTTCCTTTTTCAATTTCTTCCAGCTTAAACAATTCTCTCCACTCGTTAATCTGCTCCTCGTTCTGGGCGATCTCGCCATAGAACTCTTCAGGAACTCTATCCAAAGTCATGCAATATTCAGCCTTAACTACGAATTTCTTCTTTTCCCACAACCTCTTCTGGAACTCCTCGATCTGAGATAAGAACGCAATAATACGCAGACAGATCTTCTTGATGGCAAGAGTTCGCGCCATCAACATCTTCAAACCCCTCTCGGACAGCGCTGCAAGATCATCAAGGTTCAAAATCTCGTTCTTGAGATAGAAATCCAGTTCTCTCTTTAAGAATCCTTCAAGGTCCTTGTGTATGAAATAATCAGAAGTGTTTCTATTGGTATAGTTGTGAAGATGGTAAAGTAATACAGAAATATCGCCCTTTTTGCGCTTCAAAAGATGCTTCAAAAGATTCTTCAAAGTCTCCGGCTCAACATTCTCCAGAATGGTGGCCTCAAACTTCTCGTTGATGGTCTTCTGCTTCTTGCCAAGATCGCTCTCTTCCTCGGAACTTAGTCCTCGATATTCAAAGAAAACCGTCAGATCGTTCTTTTCAGAGTCGAACGAAAACTGTTCATCCACATCAGCGAGGACAAAAAACCGTTTAGCATCCTCATTGTTATTCTGTGGGGTTTCAGCACTAACTACACGGAACTGTACTCTATAGTCCCCGACATCAAAGGCATAATTATTGAAATACTCGGTAGTCTTAATGTAATACTGGTCTTTATTTGCCCAATGTAAGATGACCTCCTTCCCGTCGTAGGGAATAGAGTATTTGCTATCTTTGGAATGTCTTTTCAACGAGACAAAATCCCCATCTTGGTAGTACCGTGAGAAGAACTGATAGATGTGGTTGAAAATTTCAGCCTTGTATTCCTCAGATGTCTCAGCCTGTTGTAACAGACCTCGTTTTTCATCATATTCCTCAATAAGGGGGGTACCCTGAAAATCGGACTTTACATCACCATTTGGCAAGATCGCACCTTCACCTAGAGTACCAAGAATGCGCTCCTTTATGTCCTCGATCTCGCGCTCAATTTCCTCTTTATTGGTAGAAGAATACTCGGCCAATTCCCCCCCAACGGCTTCAATGAGGTCTGTGTCAATGAACTTGTTAATCTCATCTCGTTTCTGTTTCATGATTCGATATATTTCAAAATCACGAATTCCAAAATTAAGATCTTCAATCTGAAACAGTTTTTTTAGGAGTTTCCGCAACCTCTCTTCATATTCCGCCATATTATTTCCTCCACCTACATATTGAATTGTACTCACAGTCACTACAGAACTCTGATGGCTTGGGATTGAAGCAACCAGAGCTTATTTTTCCGATTGTGTCATCTGCAATGCTTCTCGACTTATTAACTACTTCGGGATCAACGGAAACCTCTTTGATACTAGCGTCCTTCAAATAAGCGATGGAGCCTAAGTCAATTTTCCAACCGGTCTCCCTCAGTCCAAGAGAGTATAAACGGAGCTGTAATTTAGAATCCGCTTCGGTAATCACTCTATCAGATGTCTTATAGTCTCTGATCTCGAAAGAATCCTCATCCTTCATAATCACATCGACTTTACCCACTATAGTAGCGTTTTGTAGTGGGAACTCAAGCCGACTCTCTACTTCAACAATGTTGTTCATGTCAGTTTCGCGTTTCCTAGCAAAATTAACGAGAGCTCTCCTCGCCTCCTTCCTCGTCTTCTCTGTGAGATTCTTGTTAGCAAAGGGTAGGAAGAACTCCTCGTCAACAGCGGTAGCCACCGCACTAATGGGATCGTACCTCTCATTTTGGATTAGTTCAGAAGCATGACGGAGACAGAAATGAAGCGCATCGCCATATCCAATCAGTGGGCTGAAAGCTTGAATGTACCCCCACAATTTATTCAAGCGATAATGATGTGGACACCGCATGTAGTCAATGATTTCAGTTATGGAATAGGTTTGTATTTCTTCTTCTTCAATTCTCTCCATGGGCTCGTATTCTAGTTGATACTCCTCTGGATCGGCTTTGTCAACGAGTGTTTCGTCAAGAGTAGAAAGGAACTTGCTCTGAGATTCGGCTTTCTTGTACCTTTTGAAATAGCTGAGAACCAGTTTATCCCTGGCGCGGGTGATTGCGACATAAAACAAACGCTTCTCTTCCTCAATGCCACCTTCGTATCGGTCAACATCGAACAAATCCCGGGGTACAAGCCATTCCCTTGGCCTACCTGCCATTGAAGAAGGAAAACGCCTTTTAACAAGGGCAGGCAAGAAGACAATGGGCCATTCAAGTCCCTTGGCCTGATGAACGGTCATGAGCTGAACGGCATTCACCTGTCTGATATCCTCAACAGCCTGCTCCTCATACGCCTTACAGGCATAAGTGTTCATGAACCAGCAGACATTATTACTTTCGCTCTTCCAGTTACACTTGCCTTTATCCAATCTGAGGGCAACCTCATAATCCCCAACTAAGGCGCTAAAACGGCCCAGATTGGCCATACACGCCAGATGGGACGCGTTCTCCAAATCAAAATTATGATAACCCAAGCAATTGAGTAAAGCATAGCATACACTTTTAAAATCCGGGAACGCGTCGGATAAAACCATTGCCTTCCAGTTCTCCAATTCATCAACGATATCATCTGGTAAAGGAAAATCTACTGCCTTACGCCAGCGTTCTAATCCAGTCATAAGAAGACTGTCGCCAGTAGTTTTTTCACTCCAATTATAGGGATTTTCGATCCAGAAACCATCATCAGAAAGCCAGGACAAAAGCCTTCCAACAGCTTGCGCCTCATCACGCTTGAACAAACCGACCTTCCCCCCAACAATGTATGGAATTCTTCGGTCCTTGAAGACTTGGATAAATGGCTCTCCAGAAGTATTGACACTACGCAGTAAAATCCCGAAATCAGAGAACTTACAATCGTTTTCATGGATGAGACGTTCAATCTGATCGGCTATCCAAATAGCTTCGTCATCATCACTTTGGAACCCAAGCTTCACAACCTCCCCCTCATCCGTTCGAATGGGATCCAAATGTTCATAATCAATGTCAGTAAAACAATCGGCAAACTCATTAGAAACATGAACAATTCTGCGAGTGCTACGCCGATTCTCTCTTATCTCAACCGGATGACTATCACCAAACTCATTCAAAAAGTCATGGAAAAATCTCTCGTTGGATCCTCTCCACTGATAAATACTCTGCCGTGGATCGCCGACAACAAAAACACTAGCCATCGAGCCAATTAATTTAATTAATAAAAATTGCGTGTGATCAACATCCTGGAACTCATCAACGATCAAATAACGGATGTAATCAAGCTTATCAGGGTTCTCTTGAAGTTTCAAAACAC
>DAOWNS010000352.1 GCA_030642465.1 Candidatus Thorarchaeota archaeon
ACCATAAGGTACTCGAGACCTATCTCATGCCAGGCATTCCCGCTTGAATACAACGGTGAGAAGTACTTCTTGAGTGACAAGAATTGTCCGGGAGTCGGTGAAGGAGAGGTCAGCAAAGAATCTCTGAAGGAGGCGAGGAACCTTGCTGAACAAGAGTATAGGGAAAGAATCGAAACACTAGCAGCTCTGCCTGGCTTGTATTCTATCTTCATGGGATTGATGATAAGGCAGTCAGCAGAGGCAATGAAGGGCCTGTCAGAACAGGACAAAAAGAACATCGATGAGATTATGTCTAAATCATCGAAAGATGAGAAAGAAGAGGAGAACAAAGAGGACGAATAGTCTCTCCCGATCTAGACATCAATCTGCAATAGATCCCTTGGTGAGTAAGTCAGCACCTCAGCCCCACCTTCTTTCACGCAAACCAGATCTTCCATCCTGATTCCGAACTTGCCCTCAAGGTAGATTCCGGGTTCAACGCTGTGAGTCATACCCGATTCGAGCTTGAGTGAATTTCCTCTGACGAGATAGGGTGGTTCATGCACTTCGAGACCTATACCATGCCCAAGTCGGTGTGTAAAGTACTCGCCATATCCGGATTCTTCAATTATCCGGCGTGCAATGCCATCAGCTTTGCCGCAGGCTAAACCAGGCACTATCTTCTCAATGGCAGTCTGTTCAGCTTCCAAGACAATGGAATGAACTCGCTTCTGTTCATCATTGGGTTCACCAACGACTGCCACTCTAGTCATGTCAGTGTTATAGCCGCCCATAGAACAACCACAGTCCAAAAGAACAATATCACATTTCTTGAGCCGCCTGGTTGACGGATGAGCGTGTGGAAGAGCACTGTTTTCTCCAAATTGGACAGCTGCAAATGTGGGCTTAGCTCCTTGGCGAAGTATTTCGTTGTGAATTATCTGTTTCATCTCCAGCTCAGTCATACCCAGTTGTGCCTTGCTGAATGCAAGCATGACCGCGTCATTGATAATCCGTCCTGCTTTCTTGATGAGGTCAAGTTCTGCTTGACTCTTGATGAGTCGCATCTTATCAAGAAAGGGAGTTAGAGATGAAGCGCTTTTGAAGCCCCCAATGATTTTCTCAAGTGACCAGTACACACCAAGAGGTAATCTACTATCTAGAAGTACCGAATGACCAGTCGCCTTTGAACCGAGGGCGCGCAAGATTAGCGTGTACGGGTCTTCATCTTCCTCCCAAGGTAGAATCTTGTCAATCCACGTTCCACTTGAGAGGTTGGATACCTCAAATGCGGGAGCTATCATCATAGGCACGCCATCGGCTGTAAGAAGCAAACCAACAAGACGTTCACGCATCTCCAAGTCCAAACCTGTGAGATATTGAAAGGCTGGCGAAGGCGTGAGAAATGCAAAATCCGAATCCGTTTCCCGGATGTGGTTTCTGATCCGATTCGCTCTCTTCTGAAAGATTTTATCCTCGAGCATAGTCAGCTCTCTCTACGATTCAAACGAGAAATGACCGAGCAAATAACGCTGACGGTCTGTGTCTTTAGGCTGGTTTCCGAAGACCTAGAGTTAATAGGGGAGATGTCTGACCGAGGGCCTACTTCGGGAAGGTTACTCATGGAGCAGGAAACAATTCAACAACCCACCAAGAGGCTTCCGCCAAAAGCATACCTCCTGGGGGCGCTGCTAAGTTCTGCTCAGGGCATGTATGCTCCGTTCATGATGACGTACCTGATTGACATGAACGCCAGTTTTACGCAACTGGGAGCTTTCCGCAGCGTGGGCAACATTGCGCCCGCCATCCTGCAACCAGTGTGGGGAGCTGGTTCAGATAGGGTAGGGCACAGGAACCTATTCGTAGCGTTTGGCAGTCTAACTGGGCTTCTCACGGTGTATCTGTTCCTCTGGGCTAGAACACCATTTGAGATGATTGTTCTTTACGCGATTCAATCGATACTCTTCAGCATTCAGATTCCAACTTGGCTCTCCCTTGTAGGCAGCTTCATTGATGAGGACAATAGAGGAAATGAACTAGGGCGTCT
>DAOWNS010000242.1 GCA_030642465.1 Candidatus Thorarchaeota archaeon
GGCATCTTTGATCGAGTCATTCCTTACACCGAGGGTATCAGAGACCAATTGATTTCAGAACTCGATAAATTCCGCCCTCGTCAGATTGCAATCAACTTCAGCAAAGACAATGTGGCTGCTGATGGTCTGACCGTGGGAATGCTGCTGAAGCTCAAAGAGCACTTGAAGGACACTCCCTACCTGAATCGTTTGGTGAGTGCGGAAGAAATCGTCACACGCCTTCGGGGTCGCAAGACCGAAAAAGAGGTTGTCAGCATCAAGACGGCGATTGAGATAACTGAGGTGATCTACAATCGGGTCAAACGTTTTGTGAAAGTAGGGATGACCGAGGTAGAAGTGTACCAACATTTTCATGAACTTATGACGGAACATAAAGTCACAAGTGCTTGGAATGCAGACCACAACCCCGCTGTCGATGCTGGTCCAGACAAGCAGTTCGGACACTCGGGACCAACCGAGAATAGAATCAAAGAGGGGCACCTTTTGCACTTTGACTTCGGAGTGCGATGGCAGGGTTATTGCTCGGATATTCAACGTATGTTCTTTTTTGGACCCAAGTCCGCGATACCTGAGGAAGTGAAGACTGCATTCGAAACGGTTCGTGATGCGATTCAGGAATCTTCTCGCTACATTTCCCCCGGAGTTCTGGGCCACGAGGTGGATGCACTGGCCCGCCAGTTCGTAAAAGATAGGGGCTACGAGGAGTATCAACATGCGCTCGGCCATCAGGTCGGTCGGCGTGCACATGATGGTGGCACGCTCCTTGGTCCATTGTGGGAAAGATATGGCACCAGTCCAAAAGGTGTTGTTGAGGCGGGAAACGTCTTCACGCTTGAGCTCTACGTAACAACAAGTAACTATGGACAGGTCAGTCTAGAAGAGGATATTCTGGTTACTCGAGGCGGTTGTCGATTCCTATCTAAACCGCAGAGTGATCTCATTTGTATAGAATAAGACTCAGGAGTTTGTTAGTTCATCCATTGCTCCCGTTCGATAGCCTTTCGCATCGATAGCCACGTAGGTGAATCCAACGGATTTTGCCAACTCATTGAGTTCGTCGAGTTTGTTGGAGTCGAAGAGCTTGTCACGCTCGTCAGAACCTACTTCTATTCGCACAAGGTCACCGTGGAATCGAGCTCGGACGGTATGGACTTCAAATACTCGTCTGACCCCCTGTTCAATCGCATCCACCATGTTGACATGTTTCTTTGTTATATGCACGCCGTAAGGGAATCTGGTAGCAAGGCACGCCATGGACGGTCTATCGGCAACAGATAGCCCGTTATCTCTTGCGTACTTGCGAATCTCAACCTTCGTTATACCTGCATCCAAAAAGGGTGATGTTACTCCCACCTCTCTGAGAGCGCGTTCACCAGGTCTGTGCCCCTTCAGATCACTTGCGCTCGTGCCTTCAACGACCAAGTCGAGACCTCGCTTGTCACCATATTCAGTCCATATTCTGGCGAGTTTCTTCTTGCAGAGATAGCATCGATCGCGGGGATTCTTCGTAAATTCATCATCATCTAGATGATCAACATGGATTATCTCAGACTCGATGTTCAGCTCATCTGCGACTTTCTTTGCATTTGCAAGTTCAGACTCGGGGGATAGAACACTGTCGATAGTGAGCAATACAACTTTGTCCGCATGTTTCTTAGCGAGGAGTGCAAGGGCCGAGCTATCAACCCCGCCGCTGAATGCAACTAATACGCGCCGTCTGTTCAAAAGGCGCGCAACAATGCTAAACTTGTCCTTGGAGTGTTCATTCATTGGAGTCTTGCATGCTTTCGAGATGATGGTCTTAAGGATTGGCAAACTGACAACGCTTGAGTGTCTTGCTGAGCTTTTGCTTACTTTCCTTTGCTTGTAGACATATAGGGGTCCTCATCGAAGTCCATGTCAGTGTAGCCATGGTCCTCCAGAAGATGTTCTACAGATTCGGCTCCCTTAGTCCACTCTACTTGCCACTGGACATCTTCAGTCAGCCTAAGCTCAACATCAGGTAGGTCTCCCAGAAGATTATGATCCATCTCAATGACATCTTGGTATGCGCCAGTTAGGGCTAGAACAAAGTAGGATCCTTGAACATTCTCTAGGACTCCAACGGGGATTCCTTCCTCCATTCCCTCCTCTGGCAAAGTCAACGCCCGGTTGTCTCTTGTGAAAAGCGGCGCTTCAGCAGCCTTTCTGTGGAACTGAGATATCTCACCATCTGAGTCACATGTGATATCCACAAGACGGATAGTTGTTTCAGGCCTTACGTGCAGGTCGCGAATGGGCACAATCGGGAAATGCTGATGGACCAGAACATAATCTCCTACACTATTGAACACACTGAAATTGCCAATCACGATGTGCTCTGGATACCAGAAGCTTCTGGAAACAGAGCCCGATTTCAGATGATTGAGCCCATGCTTTCTCAGTTTCTCCCGAACTGCTGCTTCAAGCACTCCCACCAACATCTCGTTTTCGAAGATTCCTCTTAGAGAGTCAGAGGTTTCAGTGAGCTCCTCATGGAATTCCTTCCACAGGTTTGCTAATTCTTCCACAGAACTGGATTTCTCGACTCGGCTAAGCCATTGGCGCTCAGCCTTCTCCATTGTTTTGCTCTCGTATTCTTGACGGGGCGGAAATACTGACCTCACCTCAAGTGCTCTGACCAAGACGAGTGAGCCCAAGGCAGTAATTCCCCTTCCTGACTCTATGAGCACGTTCGGTACAACATCTTGACGCCCACTCTCACTGAGGACATCCTTGATTCCTTGAATAAGTGAAATGGCATACAATTCCATCAGGTCTGAGCGATAAGCGCTAGTATAGTCAATGGGCAATCCTCCTCCGAAGTCAATCATTTTCAGATTAGAAAGACCCTTGTCACGGAGCTCTAGGAATACGCGCGTCATGAACTGTGCAAAGGTTCGGAAGCTCGCTACATCGATTATCTGAGAACCAGCGTGACCAAGGATGGTGGAAACACAGGGTAAGAACCTAGTTTCTTTGAACAGCTCAATAACATCAAAGATATCATGGATGCTCATCCCAAACTTGGAATCGCGTCCAGTCGAGTGTGACCAATGGCCTTCAAGTGTAAGATATGGTTTAAGCCTCAACACTAAATCAGTCATCTTTGGATTGAAGCGCTCTACAATCATCCTGGCCTCATATAGTGACTCCACTGACATGGACATGATGTAGCCATCTTCAATGCACTTCTGAATCATATCCAGATATTCTGGATCTTTAGCACCATTGCAGACGATGCGTCTGTGTTTTTCATTCTGGATCACCTTTCTAACTAGAACCAGCTCAGACTTGGTTCCAACCTCAAGACCGTACTCTGCATCAGCAGCCAGCACGGGCAATACGAAGTCCCGCCGCTGGTTAACCTTCAGCGGATATACTGCACTGAATTCTCCCTCATAGTTCAATTGCTTGATGGCTGAAGCGAATGCAGCCTTTAGTTTCATGACTTGAGAAATA
>DAOWNS010000289.1 GCA_030642465.1 Candidatus Thorarchaeota archaeon
GGTTGTTTGTGCCAGCTTGGCTTGTGCAATCAATCATTATTCTAATACTGGGCTACATACTGATGCGTATCGGAATCTCCCTTTTGAATCGCGAAATGTGGGCGTTCTCATCTTCGCTCTACATGAATCTTATATTGGCTCTAGTATTCCTTACAATCGGCAATGCTGGAATATTGCTCGCGGTCGTGGCAATTGTTCCAGTCGTTGTTCTCTTCTTCCCTGATGTGAAACCGTACTGGTATCCAAGTTTTTACGAGGACACAGTACCTCGCATCAAGGAGCTACGCCATGCTTTGTATCTAATCCGCAAGAGCCCCCTTGTGGTTGCAGGTATCGTGATACTGACCACCTTTGTTACAATTGCTCTGCTAGCTCCATTCATCACAACCTATGGTCCGGAGCAGAGAATTTGGGCTGATTCTAATCTTCCCCCGGGGGCTCCGAGTTCCGTGGAGGGTATGCCTGATCACATTTTTGGAACCGATGATTCCGGAGGGGACATTTACAGTCGGCTCATCTGGGCTGCACAAGTCGACCTTAGAATCTCTCTTTCGATAGTCATAGTTGCTGTAGCGATTGGTACATTCGTCGGTGCGGTGGCAGGGTACTACGGCGGCAAGATAGATGAACTTGTCATGCGCATCACCGACGTGTTCTTCGCCTTTCCAGGTCTTGTGTTGGCCATGGCCATTGTTATGGCTTTGGGACAACGTAGCCTTGACAATATTGCTATCGCATTAATGGTGACTTGGTGGCCCACGTACGCTCGTCTTGTTAGAGGTCAGGTTCTTGCAGAGAGAGAGAAGCTCTATGTCGAAGCAGCTCGCTCTATCGGAGCTAGCGATGGTCGGATTCTACTCTTCCATATCATCCCCAATACGATTCAACCATTGATTGTCCAGTCTACAATGGATGTGGGGTCGGTCCTTCTGACAGCTGCTGGTCTCGCTTTCATAGGATTCGGTCCTCCTGCTGGAGCTGCGGAATGGGGTCTGATGATTGCGATTGGTCAGCGGTATTTCACGATGAATTGGTGGGCAGTTTTCTTCCCTGGATTTGCAATCCTGCTAACTGCATTGGCATCCAACTTGGTGGGTGACGGGTTACGCGATATTCTTGATCCCAAGCTAAGGAGGAGATAGATCAATGGCATCAGAAGAACTTGTGCTGAAGGTAACGGGGCTCAAAACCAACTTCTATACCTACGAAGGTGTTGTTCTAGCTTTGGACGGCGTTGAGCTGTTTCTAAGGCGCGGCGATACCATGGGTCTGGTGGGCGAAACTGGATGCGGGAAATCCGTCACAGCCAGATCAATTCTAAGGCTTGTTGAACCGCCAGGAAAAATAGAGGAAGGTGAAATCATCTTCTTCGATTCGGATGAAGCATCTGGAGAGATCACACCGGTCGACCTTCTCAGACTACGTCCGGAAGAAATGCTTCATGTCCGCGGTAAGAAAATAGCCATCGTATTCCAGGATCCGGCAACTTTTCCCAATCCAGTTTTTCGCATCGGCACTCAGATTGCTGAATCCGTAATGCTTCATCAGGACCTTTCACGTGAAGTAGTGGAGATGAAGATTGGTGAGCTAAGGAATTCAATAACTCGCGACACGCCTGAGGAACGCCGTAGTCAGATAGAGGAAAAAATCAGGTACTACGAGCAGCAGCTTGTTGAGCCTCCGGAGCCTGATAACAAGGATAAGAAGAAAGCAGCACATATCATTGCCACAGAAATGTTGAAGCTTGTAAAAATGCCATCACCCTCTTCAGTGATGATGCAGTACCCCCATGAGCTATCCGGTGGGATGAGGCAGAGAGCATTGATAGCAATGGCTCTTGTCAGTAACCCGGACATCCTGATCTGTGATGAGGCCACAACAGCTCTGGATGTAACGGTTCAAGCACAAGTGCTCAATCTGTTGAACGAGCTGAAGAAGGAGATTGGGACTTCAATAATAATAATAACACACGATATGGGTGTTGTCGCTGAGACCTGCAACTGGGTGAGCGTAATGTACGCAGGGACGACCGTAGAGTCCTGTGCAACCGTTGATCTTTTTGCAAATCCTATTCACCCATACACTGCAGGTCTTCTAACTGCAGTTCCCAAACTACATGATACGAGAAAACGCTTCCCCCAGATACGGGGAACGGTGCCAAACCTAATTACACCCCCCTCAGGATGTCGATTTCATCCTCGATGTGACTATTGTACTGAGATATGCAAGAAGGAGAAACCCGAGCTCAAAGAGCATCGCCCCGGTCATTGGGTGGCGTGTCATAATCCGTTGAGCTGAACAGTGGAGGTTATGGAATGTCTGACGACGTATTAGTCAAAACTCGTGAACTCAAAAAGTACTTCCCCCTTACAGGTGGAGTATTCCGAAAGGTCGTTGGGAAGGTTCATGCTGTCGATGGCGTAAATTTGGAAATCAAAAGGGGGGAAACCCTCGGCGTTGTGGGTGAGTCTGGCTGCGGCAAGACGACTCTTGGCAGAACTATGCTTCGATTACTCGAACCCACAGATGGCACTATCGAGTTCGACGGCGTAGATATTACGAAAATTAAAGGTAAGGAACTCAGAGAAACCCGTAGGAATATGCAGATTATCTTCCAAGACCCGATGGCTTCACTGAACCCCAGAGTCACTGTAAAGAACTCCGTAGGTGAACCATTTATTGTGAATGGAATTGCTAGAGGTCCGAGGATGCGAGATTTGGTGTTGGACCTCTTTCTGAAAGTCGGGCTCACTGAAGATCACTTGAATCGATTCCCACACGAGTTCAGCGGCGGCCAACGTCAGCGAATTTGCATCGCAAGGGCTCTTGCACTCAACCCGAAGTTCATTGTGATGGACGAACCTACATCTAGTACCGATGTGTCA
>DAOWNS010000207.1 GCA_030642465.1 Candidatus Thorarchaeota archaeon
AAGCTCATCACGGCTGCGTTGAAGCCCCTTCTGCTTCAAGAGCCCGGTTTTTTGTAGATAGGTCATGTGCTTGCCTATCGTATCTACGAGTTCCGGAATGCCCTCCCCAGTGAGCGCATTGGTAAGTAATACCGGGGGTCGCCAACTCCGTTCCCGAGAATCGAGATCTAGCATTGCGTTGATCTCAGTGACCTTCTTATCAGCCCCAGGATAGTCAGCCTTGTTGACGACAAAGATGTCTGCAATCTCCATTATGCCAGCTTTGATTGCCTGAATGTCGTCCCCAGCCCCTGGGACATCTGCCACAATAACTGTGTGTGCAACCTCAATAACTTGGACCTCAGACTGACCGGCTCCCACTGTTTCCACAATGACTATGTCCTTGCCGGAGGCGTCTATGACACGCACTGCATCCGATGTGGTTCGGGCTAGACCACCGAGGTGACCTCTAGTACTCATGCTCCGGACATAGACGTCCTTGTCGAGGCTGTGTTCCTGCATCCGAATCCTATCGCCAAGCAGTGCACCGCCAGTGAATGGACTCGAAGGATCAACACACACTATTCCGATAGTTTTACTTCTCTTTCGATACTCAGCAGTAATCCTAGTTACCAATGTGCTCTTGCCTGAGCCCGGAGGGCCGGTCACTCCCACAATGTGAGCATTGCCAGTATGCTTGTACAACATGCTGAGTGCAGTTGCCGCTGAGGAGTGCTCGTTTTCTATAAGTGTAATTAGTCGAGCCAGGTCTCGCCTGTTCCCCTTGAGAACCCCTTTCACAAGTTTTGTCGCCGGCAAGGCATTTGTCCTCTCGGAAGGTCAATTACAACTTGACGTTAGACTCGATGTATCCAACAATGTCTGCCAGAGGAGTACCTGGACCGAATACCTCTGCGATGCCTGCGTCTTTGAGTGCCGGAACATCGTCTTGGGGTATGATTCCTCCGCCGATTACAAGAATGTTGTCAACGCCTTCGGCCTTCAAAAGCTCCATGACCTTCGGGAAGAGAGCATTGTGTGCACCGGATAGAATACTCATTCCTATTACATTGACGTCTTCAGAAATCGCCGCTTCGACAATCATCTCCGGTGTCTGCCGAAGGCCGGTGTAGATGACTTCCATCCCAGCATCCCGCAACGCTCGGGCAACAATCTTCGCGCCGCGATCATGCCCATCAAGACCAGGTTTGGCAACGAGTACACGTATTTTCTTTGATGAACTCAAGGGACTCCCTCTGTTAGTTGTCAGATAGCGATGTGTCCTTAGTGACGATTTAAAGCCTTTCGATTGTTATGCCAGCGTCTGGGATTGGTCGAGCGCTGGAGCCTTGCCCTTTCGGGAAAAAGCGCTAAACAAGTAGCATCCTATATGCAGAATACTGGGAACTGGTAGCGGTGCGGCAAAGGTCATCGCGAAGTTTGGAGAGAGAGCCATTGTGAAGACAGCAAGTGGGACGACGATTTGAGCAAGCAAACAAAGGAAAGCAATGATGAAATTCGTCCGAATAGATAGCATCTGTCTGGAGAATGCAAGATTGCTAGTAATCAGAACAATTGTGGTAGTTACCCAAATGATGGCAAGGGCTATGGACGCTTCATAGTTGATTGGACCAAAACCACTGGAGTTATAGAAGCCAAACCGGTTGTATCGAACACTATAACCACCCCAAACGAAGTAGTAGCTTATATCGCCGATTGTGTCAATAAGGAGATGATGCCATTCAACAAGACCTATTGGCAGTATGAGAGTTGCAGATGCTAGTGCTATTGACATCATGTGCTCCTTCGCTATCCGCACTATCCACACCACTCAAGAAATGCATGCCAACCCCCTATTTGGTTTTCTCTCCCATCTCCAGATGCTTTGCTCTCTATTTATTAGGCCAATTGCTGTTGGAAACACCAAGTAGGTGTTCAAAACAATGGCCGTCGAATTTGGAGACCGTACGGAGTACGATTGGTTCGGAGAAGCTAAGATTCTAGAAAAGGCTGGCGACTTTGAAGGTGCTCTAAAGGCGTTTGAAGAAGCAATAAAACTCAATCCAAGCTTCGAGAAAGCATGGTTCTACAAGGCGCAACTACATCATCGATTGGGACAGAAAGATGAGGCAATTGCTTGCGCCAAAAAGACTCTCGAACTAAAGCCGGCTTGGGAGAAGCATGTCCGGAAGTTCCTACCCGACATCGTAGTGTAAGAGCAAGGCCGTTTAATGCACCTAGCCCAACTTGGATGAATCAGGATAGAGCAGAACAAAGACGGCCTGATTGAGTGTTAGAATTCCACGTTTGTGCCAATCAAGCACTGTTTTGACATTGTCCTTGGATGACACCTTGGCAAGGGCAGAGAGAGTTGCCTTGCGACACTCGGGGTCCTGCAAAAGGTGCTCAATCGTCTGTACCATTATCATCTGTCTGGCATCTGGGCTTGTTTCCGTGAGCCAGAACAGGAGATTGTCACGAGCTTTCGCGCCTATTTCAGCCCGATCAGCGGCGCTAGCTACTGCAGCTGAAATCTTGTCAACAACATCACCGTCCTTGATGTCCTTCAGCTCGTTTTCAATGATTGTGACTAGGGCGTCAGTGTTCTTAGGATCACTACTTAGTATGTCAATGAGGTCCGATCGCGCTCGGAGGGGGCCCTTTTCATCATTTTCACCGCTCAAGTTGCTTGCAGCTCCTTTCGTGCTTACAGAACTCAATTCTCGCGGGTTGCTAATATGTATTGTTCGTCTGGCGCAACTCGAATTGAGCCAAATAAGGCGCTTTACCACCCGACAGGAAGGTCAGATGTAGTTCCCAAACTCTGCTAGGGCATCAAGCACGAGAAGCGGCGCCGTATCATCGCCATACTTGGTCAAACTCTTCTCGTAGGAGGACCCTCTGATGTTCACCCAGACAGATGGAATTCTCGCGCGAGCGGCACCAACAATATCTGCATAGTACTCATCACCAACAAATAGCACTTCGTTCTTGGAAACCTCTAATTCACGCATGGTATACTCGAATATCTCTGGCATTGGCTTGAAGGCTTTCATGTCTCCAGGGTCAACCAGGACTGCGAAAAACTTCGTTAAATCGAAACCCCCTAGAATCGTTTTGACATCCCCCACAAAGCTATTGGTTATCACACCCATTTTGATTCCGTTCGCAGAAAGACGTTGGAGCAGAGATTCTGTGCCAGGCATAGGCTTAGAGAGTTCCAGATGAAGCCTTCTGAACATGTCAGTGACTTCGTCCAGCAGGGAGTTAATGACCTCAAGCCCAACGTCCTCAAGGCTTTTCCTCAGAGCATTCTTCACGCATTCCGTCGGAGTGATATATGGCGCTCCATTGACAATGCCCTCAATTTCAACCCTGTAATTCGAGAATAGCGATTTGAAGTAGGATTCACGAATATCTGATGTATCCTTAACGGTCTTGGATAGAAGCCACTCACAAGCTTTGAAAGCGTATTCGCCTGTGTGTGTCAGTGTCGAGTCAAGATCGAAGAGTATCGCTTCAAATTGACTCAGTTCAAGCGATGTCACAATAGATGCAGTCTCCGAATTAGCTTCCACCTTTGCCCAAGTATACCCCGTGTGGGTCCAAGCGATGCATAACGTCAATCTGTTCCTGAGTGGGTTCATCGGTCGTTGGAACATCGTCCGGTATTATCAAGTCAAACATCACGTTATCGAGCACGTCCTGCACAGTATACCCCGGATGCACCGACATCAATCTGATCTTCAGCGTCTTTGAATCGAAGTCCATCTGACACATGTCAGTTATGACTACTTCAGGACCGCCTCCCACCATCGACCATTTCTCACGAGACCCTGGCCCTTCAAGATGGCCGGGGCTGGTGAAATGATCCAATTGTTTAACGAACTTACGCTTGTCGTGGGTCATTATTATTATCAGCCGCTTAGCAGAGGAGGCAATGTCATTTCCTCCGCCACTTCCAGGAAGTCTAACCTTCGGTGATTCGTAAGGTCCGATGTATGTGGTGTTGAGATTACCATACTCATCAATCTGAGCCGCGCCTAGAAAACCAACATCAACATGACC
>DAOWNS010000225.1 GCA_030642465.1 Candidatus Thorarchaeota archaeon
GCAGCGCTTGGCGTAGAGAATCAAGAGAGAAGAAGCAGAATCCCGAGTGATCTTCTAAACCGAGCAAACAGTGATGATCAAGAGACTTCCTGCTGGTGGGTCTGTTGACCTAAATCGGAGAAAGGGCAAGCTGTGGACTCTCTAGCGCGCGGGGGAACTTCATCACCTAAGAGAGAAGGAAATGAGGATCGTCGCTTTCCATCATTATTCAAAGAGGAGTCGAGCGTTTTCTCATCACTTGTTTTATCAGATGAAATAAGTGGTGAGAAAGGCGATGAATGAAGGTCTTGAGATCCTAAAGGACGTGCAGGTTGCAGGTTTTGCGGAAATGGTAGCCGTAGATCGCTAGAGTGACAGCCAGTGGAAACGACTTAGGGCGGCGAAAAAGCGTCCACACCAAGAGCTTCCAATATTGCACTCGCTCTTTGCCAAGAATACCGAGGCGGTAGACGGACCGGAAGAAGGCCAAGATGTGCTGGAAGCGCAGAGGTGTATGGATCTTTGGCGGTTGATACTCTCGCAGGAAGGTCTTGACACGCTGATAGTAGTACTGAGGTGAGTAAATGGTTTGCAGTATCTGCTTGTATCCCTCACGTAGTCTATCAATGCTCATGGTAGTGATGATGTTCGTCGTGCCGTCGACGTTATCGCCAGACATGTCCTCAAGCAAGCGATTTTCTCTTTTTAGACGTTCGTAAAGCCTTGTACCACGCGGCGCTTGAAGCAGGCCCACCATTGCCGTCACGATCCCGCTTTTCTGAATGAAGTTAATCTGCCGTTGGAAGATGGAGGGCGTGTCATGATCAAAGCCAACGATGAAGCCTCCCTGCACCTGAAGGCCGGTTCGCTGTATGCGCTTCACGTCCTGAACCAGGTCACGGTTCTTGTTCAGTATTTTGTTGCATTCGGTCAGGCTGTCCTCATTCGGCGTCTCAATGCCGATGAAGACCGTACGAAAGCCTGCCTGAACCATCATGCGCATCAATTCCTTGTCATCTGCCAGGTTGATGGAGGTCTGGGTATAAAACAGGATTCCCACCTTGTGCTTTTGCCATTCAATCAGGGCAGGCAGTAGTTCGGTCTTGAGATACCTCTTGTTTCCAATGAAGTTGTCATCTACGAAAAAGACGTTGCCACGCCACCCCAGGTTATAGAGACTCTCTAACTCGGCGGTGATCTGCTCCGCCGTTTTGGTGCGGAAGCGGTGACCAAATAGTGTTGTCACATTGCAGAAATCGCAGTTGTAAGGGCAACCACGGGAGAACTGAATACACATCGACTCGTACTGATCCATCTCGACTAACTCCCAGAGTGGAACCGGTGTTTTCTGGATGTCAGCAAATTCGGATGTCGCATAGATTTGTTTGGCCTGACCTTGTACCAAATCTGCCAGGAAGGCTGGGAGGGTCAGCTCAGCTTCATTCAGCACGAAATGATCGACCCTCTCAAACTGCGCGTACTCGATTGTGAAGAGCGGTCCTCCGGCAACGATCTTGACACCTGCTTCTTTGCACCGGGCAATGATTTGACGTGCCGACGTTCTTTGCACAATCATGCCGCTGATAAACGCATAATCAGCCCATTCCAGGTCCTTTTCAGTGAGCTTTGCCACATTGACATCGATCAAGCGCTTGGTCCACTCTGACGGAAGCATTGCAGCAACGGTCAGGAGGCCCAGTGGAGGAGAGGAGGCCTTCTTGCGTATGAACCTGAGTGCGTGCTTGAAACTCCAGAATGTATCTGGAAACTCAGGATAGACCAACAGAATGTTCATTGCATTCCCTCCTCGTCGTGGAAGATTGTAGAACAGGTAGAAGAGTCGTGCAACTCAAGCTCGCAATGTCATCCGGAGGGCGTGGATTTCCCAGGGTGTTGTGTGCAAAAAGACAATGTACTGTCATCGTTCCATGACAGTAGATGTCTTTAGCTGCCAAATCTTTCACTACAAAAGGAACGTTGTGTTACGAATCTTCAGGGATACTGGTGTCTCACTTTAACACGGTTCCACTTTTGTTGGGTTTCTCGCGCGGTGAAACTTTTTCTAACTGAACCGTTATCTGCGAACCGCGCTTTTCTCTGTAAGCTGGTCGATAACGATATTGTTTTAGGATAGGATTTGCCAGAGAGAACAGGCTCATGCAGATAATTGAAACAGTAACTAGCACTATTACAAAAGGGATTGGGTTCTTAAGAAGGCAACCGCGTGACTGGAAGGTAACAGTAGGGCGGTCGTCCACGGCTACATTCTTTTACCAACTGATATTCCCATACTTGTCCATTTATACCATTGCTCTGGGGGCTACCGCCACCCAGTTGGGGATTGTTAACAGCGCTGGAATGGCTGTAGCAGGCCTGGTAGGTCCGTTAATCGGATGGCTGATTGACAAAACTGGTGTTAAGAAGATTTATCTTACGGGTATTGTTTTACTCGCTATTTCATATCTGATTTACGGGCTGGCTCAAGGTTGGATAATCATTATTGTTGCCATGGCTGCGTATTGGCTGGGAAACGCGGGGACCGGCCACAGTTGCAGTGTGATTTGTGCGAATTCACTCGTTAATAAAGATCGCGCTACCGGCATGAGTCTATGTGAGACTTTCGCTCTGGGCCTATTGAGTATTGTAGCCCCTATGCTTGGAGCCTTGCTGGTCGGGGCATTCGGGGGTGTAAACGTTGGGGGTATTAGACCCCGTTGCTTTCTTTGCCTCGCGGGCACCTCTGCGACATTCCTGCTTATTGGTACGCAACTATCTAGTCGCAGTTGGAAAAGCCCCGGTGATGCCGGGTTGAGCTTTTTCAAAGGGATTAGGGAAGTATTCAAGCAGGGACGGAACTTAAAGCGGTGGCTTGTTATTTCCTCTATAGGCTCTTTGCCATTTGGGATGCTTCTACCATTCACCCAGCCCTTCGCGCATGAGGTGAAAGGAGCGGATCAATACATACTGGGGGCGATGGTCACTGGCTTTGCACTAGCGCCGCTTCTACTTGGAATCCCTGCGGGCAGGTTGGCCGACAGAATTGGCCGGAAGAAGGTTCTCTACTTCACGATACCCTTTATCTGGGTTTCTAGTTTGATCCTGATCTGGGCACCAAGTTCGGGTTTTCTAGTATTGGCTGGCGTTTTGCAGGGTTTTTACTTTGTATCTGGAGTAGTCGCAGGAGCAATGGCTTTTGAGCTAGTTCCGCCAGAGCAAATGGGTAGGTGGTTGGGGATACTGCGGTTCTGCAGATTGATGCTCGCTGCTGGCGGGGCTTATTTGGCAGGGATTATCTGGGATAACATCGGTCCACAATACGTGTTTCTGACTGTTATTGGCCTTGACCTCTTTATCAGACTTCCACTGCTGATAGGGATGCCTGAGACGTTACACTTGCGAAAGACAGCTGAAGGGAAACAGCGATGAGTCTTGTTATTCTGAATGGGCCTTGGAAAGTCTCGCAGCGGGAAAGTCCCTTTGCCACTAAAACACGAAGTTAACGGATCAGCATCTGTCGATACGCCTTATTCGATTACTTAAACTAATGAAAAGGAGGATATTAACATAAGGATTGGAATTATCATCTGTGACCGATACCATTCTTGTGGTGGTGGCAAGTGCTTCAGAGCGATGAGAGATCGAGTCGGGGGATTTGCACTCTATCCGACTGATGAACCCCTAGAGATAGTCGGTTATTCCTCTTGCAATGGCTGTCCAGGGGGGAATGTGGAGTA
>DAOWNS010000009.1 GCA_030642465.1 Candidatus Thorarchaeota archaeon
GTGCCGCAACTATTGGGGGATAAAAAGGTTGTCAGAGATGCAGACTCAATTCACTCTTTCACCCATCAAGGATTGGTCTGCGAAGCACGATGTTATCTCCCTTCTTGGCTCCTATTGCTTGAGAAATATGAGGGCACTTACCTTTGAGAATGTAGTAGGTTTCCACATTGGTTTCTCTCTGAATCTCCGGAAACGTTTCAATGTTGGCTTGACCCTTGGAGAGCACCAAATCACTTGAATCAACTTTCTCAAGAAACTCCCTGCTGACCCACTGCCTTGGCACTCCATGTGCCCATGCTCCAGTATTTGAAATATCAGCCAGCTTCTCAGTTTCAGTTCCTCTGACATCCTCCTCTGTGGCGTCGTTGATCATCGGTTTGCCTTTTACCACATAGGTCACTCTCCACCCTAGCTCTACAAGAAGACGCAGCAACGGAATGTCGAACAGGTTCTCTCCAGCGTTGTCTGCAATAAAGAGAAGATTTCCATGTTTGGCGACAAGAGTCTGCCACAGATGACGCGAGTCATCCAACTCGAAACCCTCGTCCATAACTTGAGTGAACGTCCCCTCCAACTCGGAGAGATTTGTTTTATGACCCGCAGTATTGAAGTCAATCACGTTTCCTGCGACGGATGCAGCAAGCGCTGCTCTCAGCCTGTCGTAGCCTGAGAATCCAAGTACAATTCTCTCTACAGCGGGGAGCGCCTTCTTGGCTGCTTCAATGCTCTGAGCTTTCAACTCGCTGTAAGGATCTTTCACACCACTAATTTCGTAGAGCTCCCGATAGAGCTCGATAGATAGAGTTGCAGGATCTGTCTTCTTCTGGAAGCCATCCGCCAATCGGGAATATGCCAATGCGAACAACCTGAAACGCTCATCTTCATCATCTGTTAGTAATGGAATCAGTGTACCTAGCTATGTATTATGCATGCCGAACACTCAGGAACAAGCGGAACCTCAATCCTGTGTGTCACGAGCCGCTACTTCCTCTGCATTACTATCATGCTTCTTGATCATGAGATAGGCATCTTCTCCATCTCTATAATATCCTTTCAAGATTCGTTTTATATCGTATCCAAGCTTCTCATAAATTCCAGTGGCTGCCTCATTGGCCTTTCTAACTTCAAGGAAAAACTCGACCGCTCCATATGATGCCATGCCTTCCATGCCGGCCTCGATCAGCTTGGTTCCTAAGCCAAGATGTCTGTATTCGTCCGCAACAGCTATCGAAACAATGTGTCCTTTCTTGACTGGAAACCGTCCGAAGCTTGAGATACCCCTCTCGATTCTGCACATGATGTATCCGACAATGCTACCGTCCACGATAGCTACGAGGAATCCCTTTGGTGCGTGGTAGTGAAGGCCCAAAAAGAATTGGTCCGGGTAATTCTCAGGAAGACTCGTACGATTGATGTCAATGACTGCCTTGATATCGGAGGGCTCAAACTGCCGAATGTCCTGCGGTTGAGATCCTCCCTCGTTCATATTAGCACTCACGTTTGCCAGTTATTCGATTATTGACAAACTTTCAATCTTCTTTTATCACTTATGCAGCAGACCATCGCAAGCTCAAGATACAAATCCCTTATTTGGCATCTGCATAGAGTTTGGCATCATGAGTGTCATTCTCATTGGAGGCTCGCCTGGTACAGGGAAGACAAAGGTTGCCTCCATTCTCGGAGCAAAGCTTAGCGTTGAGGTCATCTCGCTAACCGTCCTCGCGGAGAAGGCAGGATGCATATCAATGAAAGACAAGGTCCGTGACACAGGTATCATTAACGAGGACTGCCTTGTTGATGCGATAGTCAAGGAAGTGGAAGAAAAACGAACGAGGGTGGTTGTCGAGGGCCACTACATCGACCTTGTTCCCGGCGGCTCCGTTGAGATTGTCTTCATCCTTCGAACACACCCTGCTGTTCTTCGTGAACGTTTAGCAAAGCGTGGATACACTGAATCGAAGGTTAATGAGAATGTGGAAGCTGAGGTAATCGGTGTTTGCCAAATGGATGCTCTAGATTCATTTGGTGAAGCGAAGGTCCTCGAGATTGATACCAGTCATAGAAAACCCTCAGACTCAGTTGATACAATGATAGAACTGATGAAGAATCCTGCTCAAGGGAATAGAATTGACTGGATGCATCAGTTGGAGCAGGAAGGGCGGCTAGAAGACTTCCTCCGAGATTAGATGCTGTGAGCTACTCTTTCTCACGCAAGGCGATGGATAGCAAAGCAGTAACGCCGGCTATGATCATGGTGACAGGCACACCAGTTGCAAGAACCAGCCCCTCCATATTAGGGTCAACTGTTACTGCTATAGTCACCCAGAAGTATACATTTGCCCCAGCCATCACCGTCATCATTGCTGGAATGACCGAAACGTAGGGGGCTCGTGGATCATTGTAGGCAATCGCTCCTGATATGATCAGTATGATGCCTGCTAGGGCTGGGAACAGAAAGAATATGCCTCCCGTAGATAGAAATGCATCAAAGAATGTATCAAAGCCCACTCCAGGAGGATGCACCATGACGGCCACGAACTCAGTCCATATCGCGAGCACTCCCGAGATTATGAGGATTGCCGCTGGCCACCGATAGTGCAGCACGCCAAGCTCCCTCTTCCGAAGCTGCCTTTTCAGATTTCGAGCTTTCCTAGCTCTCTCTTCCGCTTTCCTATTCTCAATTTCCTTTTCCTTTCGGGTTAGTCCATCCTCTTCCGACTCTTCGAAGACCGCATCAGCAATCTCTTCAGCCATGTCTTCGGGATCATTTGAGTTTTGATTTGGATGTCTATCGTCAGTCATGTCGCTTCTCATCAATCTGTTTCTGAGTCTTATTTAAGCATCAGCATCTACGAACTCTTCCATTGTCATCCCATTCGCGGAAACGATTCGATGCGCTTGACTAGAGGGTCATCCATAATGTCATCCACTCCCTCTTTCAGTTTTGAGCTGCTAAGGGCTTGACATATGGTTTCTGGCTCTGGGTTAGTTTCGTACCCCTGCAAAGCATCCTTGACTGTAAGAAACAAAGTCCTAGATTTCCTGAGGTATAATTCGTAGACTAGCGCGTTAGCAATCGACTCCAGATAGGCCACGTCGTCTGCTTGATTGACTGTTGTCTTGCTGGTGTGCAGATTCTGAAGCGTATCAAAGATTATTGGGAAAGGTCCAGGGTCGTCTGGAAACTTCATTGGCATGTCATCGATGATACCGGTGTTGAGACATGTTGTGAGTTGTGAGTAGTTTGTTAGGTAGCGTGTGCAGATAAACCTGGCCAGCCTTGAATTCAGAATCATTCCGATAGTCCTGGCATTAAGATTCACATCGACAAGTCCTATCCTTACTGCCCCTCCTCCATGCAAGATTCCTTTTGGTTTCATAACACACCTTGGATACGGGTAGTTCTTGGTCGCGATGAGGAATTCGTTTTCGAAGGAGTCCATGAATGCTTGATTATCATTGAACCAGTTGTCGGCGTAGATGATATGGTCATAATCTAAACGATAGCGTTTAACGCTACGCCCTTTTGTTGCATACGACACTCGGAACCTGCCATCCTTTTTGATGCTCACGTGTTGTGCCGGAATATCTCGCCCTCTCGATGCCGTCAAGATGCTTCGTTTGGCGCCGTCAAAGATTTTGAGGTAGATGTCATCGAAGTAGAGTGGGAATATTCTGCAGGATGCCAGTATCTCCCAAGGCACATTGTAGATTCCTTCCACTCCTTTCCTTCTGGAAACAACTTTGACATCATGTTTCCCTTCATTTCGGCCTGCTTTGCAGAAGATACTGGCCATTTCCAACGTGACATCTGTGAACGGATTGCCCTCGTCGACAATCTCCCACAGCTGCATATCCTTCAGTATGAAGTCACGGGTCTTTGAGAACTGCCCCACTCTAAGGATGCTGTTTGGCAATAGAAACCCAAGCTGGCCCTCTTTCTTCATCAGCATTCTTGATCTGGCAACGAAGATGGCTGCAACATTCCAACTCCCAAACCGTCCCCTGCTCACATCTATGTCATAGCTTGACAGGATGATTTTCCTCTCCACATCTGAGAGGATATTTCCGTAAGGTGGATTACCAATGACGAGGTCAAATCCAGCGTCTTTGTTTTGGAACGTTTCAGGGAATTCCTTAGGCCAATGGAATGGTCGAAGATGAGGGAACGGGTCGTAGTCTTGGTGAGGTGATGTTTCTCGAACACGCCCAACAAGACTATTCCCTCTCTTAATCCGTCCAGCAAGATCAAGTACTGATTGTTCTTGAGAGTCCTCCTTGATGTCGTTGACCCATTTGGACAAAGAGCGTTTGCAGTGTCTGATTGGGTCTTTGAGGAGATCAACGCCAAAGAGATTGTTCATCACAATTTCTTCACGTAGTTTGACTGGCGAAGCTGCATCGCTCAGCATTTGTCGAGTGTTCTCCAACCAGTTTGCAGCTGCTAGCAAGAACACTCCTTCACCAACAGCTGGATCCAATACCTGAATCTGCCTTAGGACGTCAAGAATGTGCTTTTTCTCTCTGCGGTCGAGTTCATCCGTATCGCCGGATTGGCTTGCATTGAATCTTGTTCTCTCGCAGAGCCAGCGATTCAATGAATTGCTAGATATGTATTCTGCGACGCGGTACGGAGTATAGAAAGAACCAGTTCGTTTATTCGATTCTCTCTGTTGTCCGGACTGCACTCTATCTGTCAGCTCCTGTCAAATAGAACTGCAAGTGGTGCATTTGAATCTATAGAAAAAAAGAGTCAGTAGGGGGACCGAGAGGTCCACCCTATCTTGATAGCTCTATCCAACCTTCTGGCCGCAGTTAGGGCAGAACTTGGCGCCTTCCAGCTTGGTCCCACAGCCTGAGCAGAACTTAGCTCCTGCAGGTGTGGATGCGCCTCCACCGCCGCCCTGGCGGCCTTGAGCGCCCATTTGTGCGCCCATTGCTCCCATGAAGCCCATGCCTGCTCCAAATCCAGCACCAGGACTCTTGCCCAGTGATTCGGCTGCGCTCTTCATGGTTTCTGAACCCATGACCTGAGCTCCGCCAACACCACCGGTCTTCAACCAGAAGAGTCTCTCGCGGTACTTCTCAGTTGTGTCAAGACCTTCGAACTTCAGGTCGACAAGTTCAAGGCCTAGCCTTTCGAAAGCCATCCTCACCTTTGTCTTGACCTTTAGCGAGGTCTCGTCAAGCTGTGTGAACACCGTCTGCAAATCGAAGTGTGCAAACTCATCAATGATTCTCTCGTTCATGAATGAGCGGAGGTAGTCATTGATCTTCTTAGTGCTGTAAGCGTTCTGATTTCCCACGACTTCATTGGTAAAGATCTTGTGTTCCTTCACACGGAACCAGAAGTTCCCGTGGAACATAAGGGGCGCAAGGTCAGATGTCTGCCCTCTCCCTCCGTATTTCCCTTGGAACTGTGATCGTGAGATGAAGATACAGGTTGCTTGAAAAACATCACCCTTAATCTTCTTCTGAAGCCATCCTACAAGACTTGGCATGCTACTTGTCGTAAGCTTGTGGCGGCCTGCAAGGAAAGTGTCTAATGCCTTTCCATCTCTATAGAAAATCGCGGCTTGGTTCTCCTGCACGATTAGCTGGGAGCCCCATCTTATTCTGTTATCGGGATAACGCCAAACTAGTTGGTCTGGTCCAGCGTTAGTCCATTCTATCGCATCTGCCATGCTAAATTCACCCGTAACTAAATCGAGTTCTAGCTGGGTAGCGTTTCTATATGTTTTAAACATTGACATGGTCTCCCTCGCGATTCGTCTCGGATGATAGGTTTCCTCAGCTATCCTGCATTCCTTTTTGCCTAGTGAGCTTAGTTCTTAACAACGCATGAATGAGATTGCCATGTGAGTCGATGTTGTCTGATATTGAGTCGACAAGTGATGAAGTGGAATCAACTGAGGATTCTGAGAAGAGCGGGAAGCCCGTGCAGAGAAATTTCAATCCAATGGCGGTTTACTTCAGAATTGCAATAATGATTCTCATCAGTTATTTCCTATTCTACACATTCGGGTACGCATTGTTGATTATGTTCATGCTGCTCATAGAGGTCAATATTCTACGAGACACCTCGGAAATTCTCTCGTGCTATAGCTATGGGTTCGCAAGAAATGGAGCATACTTCAATGCAGGCCAGTCCGTAGTTTGCCTCATTGTCTTAGCAGTTAATGGCTTTTCAATAACTCAGAGCGGAGTGCCTTTCATTTTGCCCGAGATTGAAGGTCTTACACTCCTTTGTCCCCTGTTGATTGCCGCGGCTCTGTATGGCAATACGAATATCCGAAAAATGTATGTTCCTGACTTGAAATGAACAGCATCAAACATCTATAACCATGAGGTCCTCACCGACGATCACTTCTGCATTAGAACGTCGGCCAATGGTTGCCAATATGCTCTTCTTATTCTCGATGACCTCCGGAGAAAGATGAGTAAGTACAACCTTGCGAGGGCAGGTTTCCTCAACGATGCCCATCAATTCGGATGGACTTGTATGAACGCCTTCGGGATGCTTTCCATCCATCCAGTTCAGCTCGTGAATAAGTAGATCTGCTCCCTGCGCCAACTCAATTACTTCTCTACAAGGACCAGTGTCACCCGTGTAGACCACGGACTTCCCCTCATGTTCAATTTTGTATGCGCGGGTGTCCATTGAACCGTGAATAGTGATGCTCGTTGATATTGCAACAGGCCCAAGGTATACGGTTTCTCTCTCTTCCAATTCCATCAATTTGATTCGTATCTTGCCTCTGAGATAGGGGAACGCAACTTCGAGAATTCCACGAGCCCACTCTCTCATTGCTGGCGGACCAAACAGCTTCAATGTCTTTTGATAACCGGATAACCATAAGGTCTGACAGAGGGGGATGAAATCTGCGCAGTGATCAATGTGGAAGTGCGTGATAAACACGGCATCAATGCTTGTGATATCAACCTGCGTCTGTGTCAATCGATGTAGCGTACCAGACCCAACATCGAAGAGAATTGTTTGATTCCCTACTTCCACAAGAATTCCTGATTGCACTCTGTCTGGGTCTGGAAGTGAAGTGCCCGATCCTAAAAGCGTGACTCTCATGCGAATCAGAATGGCTCAGATTACATCAAGCCTATCAGTCTTCCCGTTGGTCGCTCCTATTTCAGGTTCTACATTGCGCGGGGCCGGGATTCTTTTGGTTTCAATACGAATTGCATTGTATTAACAAGAAGGTTCAGTTCCCGGATTATTCTAACACCGTCAAGTCGTTGTGCGTTCAGCTTGTTCTTTAGCTCGCCGCATCCCACATCCTTCATGAAACGAAGCATGGGAACGGAGTCGACGCTCATTGATCCATTCTGAACAGCTTGCCAAATCCTGTCAATTTCGTTACTGAGTTCGGCTTGGTGCCTGAGCATTACGGGACGTGCTTCGTTTATTCTAACATCCTCGATTATTTTCGATGCCTTGCTCTTTAGAGATATCAATGCGGCCTGCTGACGACTATCTTCTGTACCATATGAGCCGGGTCTTCGTAACACTCTGTTGCACCCACGAATCGCTTCTCGGAGAGCTATTTAACTCCCAACAATACGTTGAGGCATTGTTAACGGATTTGAACAGTGTTTGACGAACTATTCCCGTCCCACATTATGCTAATGCGCATTTTCTCATTCATGTGGCCATGATTTCATCTTGGTATACCCTAACAAGCGTTTTAACCAAATGAATCGAGGACGCTCTGAGGTGCACCCATATGCTGCGCATTGGGAGAAAAGCAATTCTAATTACATTTACGCTTAGCATGTTACTACTTGTATTCATAGTGACTCCTGCTTCGGCGCTTTATGTTTCAGCGACGCAGGAAACCCACTCACAAGAACTTAACATAACTGATGAGAACAAAGGATACGTTTACGGCACCCTTCCACCATTTGGAACGCGTGACGCACTCTGGCTAGATATCAATCAAGATGTTGACCTTAACATCTACAAGTACTATAGTACTGGTTGGGCCGAATCAGTTCGACATAAGAATGGTCCTGCTGAAACAATGTACTCCTTCTTTTTCAATGAACCTTACACACCAGGCTGGTTGGCCAATAGATCATATCTTCCAGTCTTCACAGAGTTTGTTAACACAACAAATGACGACCTGGAACTAACGATAGATCAGAAGCGTGTTGTGTTTCCGTTAGCGCTTGGTCAGCAGAGTTCGGTCATTTTAGAGCCGTACCTATATCACGCCGGCACACTCATGCTGTCAACCGAGGAGTTTGTTCACGTCACCATAGCTACTAGAACGGATTCTGTATCAATGGAGGTGGTAGTGTACGATTCAGAGGGCCGCAATCTGGGGGCATTGCACCTCAATGGAGGGGATGTGGGAGTTCTTCCATTCCGACCATCTGGTCCTGGAATGCATACAATCAGACTATACCCCACCACTTCTGAAGAAGGACTCTTAGTAGCTGAAATCCTGCCCGTAGCTGTTGCTCCACAAACGATTCAGTATGGTGAAGTTGTGGAGGATGTTCTCTCTGGAAGCGAGTTCGTCATGGACAGCGGTTCCGGATCCATAGTGCTTACTGAGAAAGCTCCTACAGCTCGTACATACAAGTTCAGTTCCAATTCAACCCATGCAGGTAGGATTGCGTATTCATTGAACTATCCGGACTTCCTCTTGCCTGTGCATGTACCCTTCAACCCAGAGCTGAAGGTCACTAGCGATTCATTTCAAGGAGGCCAAACTCCTGCAAGATATCAGATCCAGCTGGCGAACGATATCGGACAGTATTACTACCAGTCGTTTCAGGAGGAATCTTACTATCTGACGATCATCGGGATGGACGAGGTTGTCTATTCGATATACAATGAAGACCTAGCCCTAGGTCAATTGCCGCTGAACGAGGCCTTTTACCTTGAGAACAACTATCTCGATCCCCAGACAGTGGCGTATCAGCTATCGCTTGGTGAAGATGCGGTTTTGAAAGTGAACTCAACCGAGAACGCAGGCAACTATGGCTGGGAACTCTTCAGTGTGCTTGATGATATGATGTATCGATCGCTTGATGTGGTCGATAGTTCGTCGTTCCACACCGCCGCCAGTTACTATCTTCCGGCTGGTGAGTACCTAGTGGTTGGCTCCGGAGGCTTGCCATCAAACGGCTATTATCAATTCAATCTTGGCTCGGTTTTTGACGACCTTAGTACAGTGGAGGTTTCTGTTGGCAGTACCGTGGGTGTTCGGTTCAATGTGAGTGCCATTAACTGGTACCTCACCAACATATCACTGCTGACTCATGACAATATCACTGTGTCAGCTGACTATGACTTCTACAACACCTATGGTCTGCTTGCATCCGGCTACAGCAATAATCTTGGCAACAGAGAGGTTGGAGGACATTGGATGGCGTTTGGTAACAACTTCACAACGAGGTCCTTCTCCAGTCTTGCAGACGGTTTCTTACTGGCTGTTATCAGCCCATACCAAGTTCAGAACAATACTGCAGGTCCTGGAAATCTGTACCATGACTACACGGTTGAGTACGGAATAGAGTTCGAGGATCGCTGGTCTGAGATATTCAACCAGACTGCTTCAATCACAGCAGAGGCAACATCAGCATCCCACAACTTCACCCTCGGTGACCCTGGTGATGCATCTGAAACCTATGGGCTTTCCATAGCCTGTGAAGTGGGCATCTGGTACAACGTTTCAGTAATAGTCAGCGAAGTCAGTTCTTGGTATGCTCTCGCCTACCAGAACTATGAGGGTTGGACTCAGTTCCTGGACTGGCCAAGTCTGAACGACCGATTAGTCGGCTCAATAGGAAGCGAGGCATCCATCCAGATTGGAGCATTCAGCAATGAAATACTCCTAACGTTCCACGCAACAAGGATACTTCCTAGTGAGGGGAGTTTCTACGTGGAGATTACCCCACTTGTAAGCAATCCGCTTGAAGAGTTCTTCCTCGAATACCAAGGAGTTCCCCCTGGGGCTATTGATTGGGTTTTGCTAGGTGGTGGTATCGGCGTTGTTGCTGTGGTCGTTGTTGGAGGTCTTCTAATCGCTAAGAAGAAGGGCAAAGGTCCCTACTCACCATAGTGTATCTTGAGGGTCTTCGGGCCCTCACACTCTCTTTTTTTCATTGCCAAACTTGAGCTTTGCTATCCCATTTTGCAGTAATCTCGTTTTGCTTGAAATCGTTTCAGACGTAACGTAAACTGAAAAAAGGGCAAATAAAAAGCAAGGAAGAATGGGGGAATCCCCATTCTACACGTTATTGAAATGATTGAATTAATCTTGGTAGCCTTTCATGTAGCCCTCGCGTTGGTTCCATTTATCTTCGAGCCGCTGCATGGTCTGCCACATTCGATACGTGTAGTTCCACGCCTCGTCGAACTTGCCTTGGTTCATCTGGTCGAGGAACTCTTCCGCAACATCGTTAACGTTTCCTATGTCTTCGATGATAGTAGCATCGAACTCGTACATATTGTCGAGCTCTTTTTCGTTAATCTTCTCTTTGGAGCCCCAAGCAGCATATCCATAGTCGGCGTACCTGATAGCTGACTCTATCTTATCTGTAAGAGCCAACATGCGATCGAAGGTCTCCCATGTCTTTGACAGATCATAGTCGACGACCATCATCTGAAGTTTCTCAAGGTCCTGCTTGACAAGCCTCAGCTGATCTGCAATGAACTCTCGGAGAACTTTGTCTGCTGCGCGGCGTTCCTCCTTCTCCTGATAGCCGTGCCATCCAGGAATGTAGTGCGTGATTTTACCAAAAAGACCACCTTTGATATCCTTGGCAGATTTCTTCCTGATTCGTTTGGCTATCGGGTCTGTTACCTTACCCATTTTCTTAATTCTCCTGTAGCTTGTACTGTCCCTGTCGTCAAGTACACAGGTGTCTTACATTGGCCTCTCAACTTTTACTTAAAAACAATCTCTTCATTTCATGCAGGATTGCATCCTCATTGGGACGGGAGTTTTCAAGGTTTCGTTTGGACTTGTTGCTGTTGTAAGCATTGTTTCATGCCACTCAATGTTGAATGAGTGAGGACTGAGGGGGCTCGCGTATCCCCCTGCCGTCCTTTTCAAGCTCAGATTTTGGGACTCACCACAACTGGTATTTTCTTTTCACGAAGCCCTTCCATACGTCTGGGAGTTTCGAAATTACTTCCTCTGTGATACTGGAGATAGAGCCGCTGATTGCGTCTAAATCGCAGCTTCCGTAGCATTCGATGTTCACAGCCCTCGGCTCAGTTATTGGTGCGCCGATTTGACTGACCAAGTAGCAGTAAACTTGTTCCACATCGGGATGCTCCTTGATAACGCGATCTACAATCTCTCTGGCGGCCACGTTGTATGTTTTCCCAACATGAGAAACGGGGTTCTTACCAGCGGCAGCTTCCAGTGTCATGGGTCTGTAGGGAGTTATCAGACCGTTGGCTCTATTGCCTCGGCCCACCTGTCCATCGTCGCCATGCTCGGCAGACGTTCCAGTAACCGTCAAATAGTATAGACCTTCATCGGGTGCATCAGCGCCGTTGACGTCCACAGCTACTTCCAAGTCCGTAATTTTAGATGCTAGGTCCAATAGCATATCCTTAGTGCCCTGCATTACATTGGCGTACTCGTGCGCGTCTTTTGTTTCCGAAGATATGATTGCAGACGCAATCTGGAGGTGGATCTTGTCGCCAACTCTGGTTCCCATCACCTTGATGTCTTCGCCTATCTGAGGCCATTTCTTCTTGGTCTTGGGATTGTTGAGAAGATACTCAGATTTGAGAGTGAGTTCTTCTGTGGGTGACATTGGCGCATAGCCAACACCGAAGCTTGTGTCATTCGCTCTGGGAATCTCAAGTTCATAGTCGAAGTTGCCCACAAGGTCCGTGCTCCCTGCTCTTATCTTGTAGTCAACTATGACGTCTGAATTCACGTCCATGTGCGGCAAATCCCTTGCGAGCCACTCACGAGTATGCTCTATTGCGAACTTACCCACTGGTACTTGATTCTTGAAATCCTTCCCTACAATTCCCACAGCTCGACCGCTCATTAGAATGTAGATCGGCTCAATGACATCGCCTCCACCAAAACGTGCGTTCGACTGCCCGCCGACAAGAAGCACCTTGTCGACGTTGTGATGTTGAACTCTCCCGAATACCTCCAAATAGTACTCACTTAGTCTTACAGATAGTTCCTCTGCGGCTTTATCACAGAGTGTATCTGGATGACCCTTGCCTTTACGCTCCACGACCTCAACTCTCTGCTGAGGAACTGGAATGCCTGCTCCACGCGTAACTTCAATATTCATTGTCAATCAACTCGTCTTTCCCGCGGGCCCGAAGTGAAACTACTTAAGTCTATACATACCTGATTCTCATGGGTAATACTAGCAGTAATTCCAATTACCCCTAGGAATACATAGTGGGAATCCCATCTTGATAACACCAGAGAGCATCCATCGGATGAGAAGAGAAGCAGGTCTGACTCAGTCTGAACTTGCCATAGAAGTGGGAGTATCTCAATCCTACATTGCGCGGATAGAGAACGGCACACTTGACCCCAAACTATCGATTGCAAACAAGATTATCCAGGTATTCAACACTCGGAGTCCTCAACGGTGTGGAAACGTTATGACGGCGAATCCTATCACGATTGACTCTCGCAAATCTGTTTCAGCGGCTGTCCAAGTTATGCGACAACGAAGTTTCTCACAACTGCCTGTAGTGCGTGGGGAAAGAATCGTGGGGATTGTCACAGAACGTGATATCGTGCGCAACCTTCAACACGACTTGGATAAACTATCCGTCCAGGCGATCATGGGTTCCGGTGGTGTGCCGACAGTTGACGAAACCACGCCCGTTGATGCAATCATACCACTGTTGGAATCATACCAAGCGGTTGTAATCCAGAATCAGGGGCGAGTTACGGGCATAATTTCTCGATCGGATCTCCTGAAGGCTAAGAGATGACTGGAATGGCTGGTGTGTCCTGCTCAGGAATGAGTTGCCTTCCTCTTGTGTGCCCCCGCAGAATGAATTATATATCCTAATTCAGAGATGACCTTGGAGTAGAAGAAATCGTGGTAAGTGAACTGGAAATCCTTGAGGACCTCCGCGAGGGAATAGACACTTTCGTGGAGCGCTGGTCGAAGATTCAGCGCAACTCAATGAAGTCCATTCAAGCCGTAACCAATACGCTAGTCCAGATTGAGCACCTAGATGGTCCTTTGGGAAAACTCCAAGGGTTCAAGAATATACGTGAGAACACGAGGGGTAAGCTCTTGGTCAATCTGTTTGACAAGCTCGTGCCCTCTCTTGAAAGCTCTATCAAAGAATTCAGTAAGCTCATGAAGATGTTTGAGAGTTTAAGGAAGAAGGTTTCGGACATCCAGACTTTCAATGAGTCCTTGAGAGGGAATCTCGATGAATCTTCAGACCTAGAAGACTTTGTAGGTTTTCTAGAGCTGATCATCATCAGTGTTCAAGACATACTGACAATGTTTGAAGCTGAGTTCTTGGTCAAGACGACCATCTTCCAAGACCTTGAGGACGGGACTGCTGACTTGGCAGTTGTTAGCAACTACTTAACGGTCTGGATAGCTGAACCGAACATCGAACCCCATGCCTTAGAGAAGCTTCTGAAGGATCTAGATGAACACTTCGAGCTGTTACGAGATGTCTTCACTGGTAAGACCCACATTAGAATACCAGACGTTCACAGGAAGATGCCCTATTAATTCACTGACTGTAATCACTCATGGAATCATCTACCGCAGTTCCTCAAACGCGAAGTCCTCGATTCATTTCGTCAGTTATCTTTATTCTCTATGTACTTGGTCATGGCATCACCTAATTTGGGCTAGCCCTCAGATTATTCTGTTCCCTTGATTGTGCCTTTCGGTTCATACGATTTCTATTAGGTTGGGCATTTCGATGAAGTCATTCTGTGAGTCTGGTGGACTATTTGTACTGTATTATGCGATTGGCGAGTCTTTCTTATTTTGCCTCTGCTGCCTTTTGCTTAATCCCCCAGCCTACGAGCAGAAGTCCCACCAATGCCGAAATAACGAAGGCAAGAAGGATACTAGCCTTTGATGATGCAAGTGTTGATTCTAGAGAGAAGGACAGAGTGGCGATAAAAGTCGATATAGTGAAACCAATTCCGGTCAAGACACAGATTCCAACCACGATTCTTGTGTCTTCGTTTTTCAACAACGTACCATAACCCAATCGAGTTGCCAGCCAGATCATGCCAAGGACGCCAAGGGGCTTTCCAATGACCAGCCCTAGGATTATGCCGATGGAAACAGGCTCTGCAAGAGATATGAGAACGCTAGTTTCTAGGACAACTCCTCCGTTTGCCAATGCAAACAGGGGCAAAACAACGAAAATAACCCAAGGTGCAAGAAGACACTCTAATCTCTGAAGCGGTGTTTCAACGTCGTTGCAGGCCACCTTGAGCGTCTGAGTCGTATCCAGAAACTCTGTCATTTCGAATTGCCCCTGCCCGGTTGCCATTTGGGTCACACTAGCCAAGAGAGGAACACTGACTTCTGCAAAATCAGCATAGTCCCTCTTGATGCTTGCAGGAATCGTCATGGCCACCAATATGCCAACCAGCGCAGGATGAACTCCAGACTCGAGGATAAGTAGCCAAAGAGCAGCGCCGAGCAGCGCGTAAGGGAGCCCTCTTCTTACTCCGAATTTATTGAGTCCAATCAGTCCAACCATCATTAGTAAAGACAATACCAGATATGTCGCACGAATTCCATCAGAGTAGAACAGAGTTATGACTGCAATTGCCGCAATATCATCCACTATGGCAAGTGTAGTCAAAAAGATTCTTGAAGGCATAGACACTTTGTTACCGAAGAGGGAGAGCAATCCCAATGCAACTGCAATGTCAGTAGCTATTGGTATTGCCCAACCTGCATATGTCGCAGAACCAGGCGGGTTGAACATTAGTTAGATTATTGCTGGCAAAACCAACCCGCCGATGGCAGCGAGTATTGGCAGCATTGCAGTGTTGACCGTGGAGATTTCGCCAATCAGGATTTCTCTTTTTAATTCCAAGCCGATATGCAGAAAGAAGAAGGTCATTAGAAGGTCGTTTATCCAAAGTAAAAGCGGCTTTGATATCACAAATGGTCCAATCGTAAAGGATATGATTGTGCTCCACAGCTCGCCATAGGTATGACCAAGGGGTGAGTTGATCCATATTATGGAAACAAGGATGCATACCAATAGAACGATGCCTCCTGATGCTTCTTTCCGCATGAACTGTTTGAAAGGCCTGATGAGCACTAATTCTCGACTTGGTTGGGTCTTCTTGAAATGTTTCTTGCTGGGGCCAACCATTTCATCTTCCTGATTTCGCGTCATGTTAGCGCCTTTTGGAATTGCCCTTTAAAGCGTTGTTAACCCTATGGAACTTCAATTTCCATGACGATGTGACCTTTCATTTTTCGCAACGCGTGTGAATTAGAAGTGGTTCAGCTTAGCATCAAGTGTTGAGCCAGAGCGACTAGAGCAATGGCCTTGGCAAGTTGGAGCGGTTGGATCGAGAACCATCAGCCTTAATTGGAATTCTCTTATGTGAGCGGGCAATCCACTGAGGTCTCACGATGGCCAATAACGATGAAGACATGCTAGTCACTCCTTGGGAGGTCCGAGGCAAAATCGACTATGACCGCCTCATCAAGGAGTTTGGCACACAGAGAATAACTCCCGAATTGAAGGCACGAATAAGCAAGATTGCCAAAGACAAACACATCATGCTAGAGCGGGACTACTTCTTTTCACACCGAGACCTTGATTGGATTCTCGATGAATATGAGAAGAAGAATAAATTCATTCTTTACACGGGTCGCGGCCCCAGTGGACATACGCATATTGGTCATCTTCCGACATGGATGTTCACAAAATGGATGCAGGACAAGTTCGACACACGTCTGTATTTCCAGATGACTAATGACGAGAAATATTTCTTTGATACTGATCTAAGTCTCGATGATGTCAGGCGATTCACATATGAAAACACTCTGGATTTGCTCGCGTTAGGATTCGAACCTGAAAACACATACATCATAGATGATATTGCGCATATCGACCTCCTCTATGAACTCGCTGTTGAGGTCGCAAGGAAGGTTACATTCTCGACTGTCAAAGCGGTCTTTGGATTCAATAATAGCACGAACATTGGCTCCAATTGGCACCCGGCGATTCAAGCTGTGCCTGCATTTCTTCATTCGTGGATATATGGCAAGAAAACGCCATGCATCATTCCATGTGCAATTGATCAGGACCCCTTCTGGCGAGTAACTCGTGATGTGGCGGAACGACTTGGCTACTACAAGCCAGCCAGCATTCAGAATAGGTTCATACCGGGCTTGAAGGAAGGCGGAAAGATGTCTGCCTCAGATCCAATGTCGACCGTTTTCACAACTGACACTCCCAAAATGGCCAAAAAGAAAGTCATGGCCGCTTTCACCGGAGGCAGGGCAACTGTAAAGGAACAACGCGAACTTGGTGCGAATCCCGATATCTGCAGCGTCTTCAAGTATTACAAGTACATCTTCATGCCTGATGACAAAGACCTCAACGACATAGAGCAGAAATGTCGGGGTGGTGAGATTCTCTGCGGCGAGTGCAAGCAAATTCTAGCACCTATGATGATGGAATTCCTTGAGAATCATCAGGCGGCTCGCGAGGATGTGAAAGATCGAATAGGGGAGTTCTCTGCTGCGCGACTCCGCGATGAAGTACGAAGGTAGAGAGTTACACCATTCGCTTTGGCAGTGTCGAAACTGCCCATAACTATAATTGAGTTCGGGAACGAAAACTAAATCGTGGTGGGCGAAACGCAATGATTGGGACTGGGGAACATGACGATGCTACGGATACTGAATATTCCGTCGACACGATAAGATGGGCGCTGCTTCTAGGGATTGCAGGCATCATCATCATAATCGTCACGCAAATCGCTTATCGTCTAGTGACGATGATGCTTTTCGACGAGTTAATCAATTACTCGGAGCTTGGAGCTCTGTTGTATCGTGTTTACCGGGTAGCCTTTGTAGGGTCAGTCTTAATCACAGTTGGATTTATTGGTCTTGCGAAGAAACAAGGTAGTCCCTTGGGTTGGATCTTTCTAGCAACATGGCTTGTGCGCACTGCCTGGGTGAATTATATCGCTCCCGTGATAGCTAGCAATCCTTACTATGGCACAGCAAGCTCTGTGGAGTTTCTCGTTGTTGCATTGGCAAATAGCTACGTTCTTTGGACCATTCGCAAAAGCACAATCCATCCTTCGCTCACGCTTGGAGTGATTTTGGGTCGACTTGCAGGTTCATCCATTGCTGGCATATTGACGTTCTTGTTGCTTGCGTGGATGTGGCCCTTTGAGTCAGGGATGGGATATCTCATGTATTCCTCGGCCAACATCTTGGTTTTTGCCTTAACATCGATTTTGACGTTGCTGCTCTTTGTTGTGGAGATGCGACGCTTGAATCAAGCAAAATACTTCGACTCTGAGCTCGGGAGCTTGCCCCAGTAACATCACCGCAAGTAATAATAGAATTCGCGGAGAAAATCAGGTTCAGAAGCAGTTAATGGAGAATTTGACAATGGGATCGGAAGCACAGACGGCAACCACTTTCAAGTGCCCCGTCTGCAATGGAAATGTGCGGACCGGACCCGACGATGTGGTTATCACATGCACTTACTGCGGTGGGACGACTACAATCGAAGGTAAAGCGATAGGCGACCATTTGATGGAAGATGCTGTTGACGCTGAAGAGCGTGAAGAGGGCTTCCGCAAGTTTCTCGACAAGAACAAGGGGATGAACAAGTCATTAGTGACTACATCTCGCATTGCCGAGAATAGGTTGATCTACGTCCCGATCTGGACATCAAAAGTAAAAGCTGACTCTTGGTATAAGGGCTATAAAACCGTCCAAGTGCCAGTTCAGAAGACGAGAACTGTTAGAGACTCAGATGGCAAATCTAGAACTGAAACCTATACCGACTACGAAACGGGATATGTGCCAGTGAAGGACGAAATCCACACTGACACAGACGAGCGGCTCCTAGCAAGGAAGGGTGCCGGTCGGGCTGGCAAAAGTGGCAGAAGGAATGAGCATCCCGCAAAAGAAACTCATGGA
>DAOWNS010000004.1 GCA_030642465.1 Candidatus Thorarchaeota archaeon
AATGTAAAGCTCGGTCCATAAGTCCCCATAGATAGTTCGAGTGTTGTGAATCCTGTTGTCAAAATCACGCGCTTGATCGTCAATCATCTTTGCGAATGCAATCTTCTCCTCAAAAGACACATCCTGAAATGCCCTCTTGACCTTCAGTTTGACCTTGTCTTGGAAAGTTGGTCCATCAATATCGAATTGCTTTGCTACCCTACTACGGGTTGCAAGCGCCAGACGCGCAACAGACTCCCCGGTTTCTCGCATACCTCCTGGGGTCAGATCAGTCGCCTGTCCAAAAGCCCAAGCACCATCAATGAATGCCCTAATTCCAGCGCCCTTCAACCTCGAGGCAACCGAACGCTTTGTAACGCCATCGCTCAGCTCAATGATTGTTGTCGAAGTGTTCTCGATTCGAACATCAGCAAACTTGGCTCCAACCTTGAGTGCTGCTTCAATGGCAGCTCTGGCCGCATCTTCCATAGTAATCGCCCTTGGGTCTTTGCTCAGGTGCGGCATACGGTTAAACTAGTTTCGGAAAAGGAATCTGCACTAGTCGGGACACGCTCACACAAAATCATGAATTACTGTGGACCTACATGTGAATGCAGGTCAATGTGATTCGGAGTATCAATTTCCCTGTAACGGATGCCGGTGTTTTGGGGATAATACACGGGTCTTTCTGGACCGCTTGGACAAGGGAGATGGGCCATTGAGCGGAGGTGCCCAATTGACTGAGGATTCCTCAAACCGCATATGCAGAGCATGCAAGAGCAAAGGTGCCACTTACCTGTGTGAAGATTGTGGAGCATTGCTCTGCTCGAATTGTCTTGAAAGCAAATTTTCCTCTTCATACGTGTGCAAAGATTGCCACAGTATACTGGGCACTCCTCTGCCCGGGCAAAGGTTTGAGGAATGCAGTGACTGTGGATCTGAGAATCTGAGTGTAGGCAGACGGATTGAGGAGATGTGCCCCGAGTGTCACTCTACGCGCACCATCTTGGTGGATGCTAAACAAAGGAGCATCGCACAAGAACTCAGGCAAGCAATCAACAGTTTGCAGTATGGCCACACAAAACTGAGAGAGTTCAATAATAGATTGGTTGGAGGAAAGCGCCTGCTCGTTTCCCTGAGGATGGCTAACTTCCTGCACTACAGGTGGCTAGATGATAAGATTCAGAGCATACAGGAGGAGCTGCCTGCAATCAAGAATCGGATAGGTAGTCAGGCAGACATGCTAGCCAGACAAATCGCAGCTGAAACAAAGGGTTTGATGAACACAACCACTTGGTCCACATCCCAGTTTCCGTTCATTGAAGGTGTTACGAATAGAGTGACGCAACTGGTTAACCAGTACAAACACTCCGTGGATGAAGCATTGAATGAAGTCGATCTTACATTGAATGACATCGTAAGCCAACTGGACGGATTGAACTACTACCGGTCCCAGTTCGCGAGTTTCTACGAACATGCAGAACTCTCAATCAACGAACTGCCTGTCTGCGCGCTACCTAAAATCAAAGTTACAGGTAGCGATTTCCTCAAGCATGACAAGGCAACTGGTACTCTCTTCATCACGAACAGGAGGCTCGTCTTCATTGCGCAGAGAGGTGTAGTTCGCAAGAAGACTGAGATTATCTTCGATTTCCCGCTTCTCTACCTTACCTCAATGGAGGAGGATGGCAGATTCAGAAAGAGAATGGTCCTGAAGATGAAACAAGGCGAAGTGAAGATCTCCTGCAGCGAGCAGACTAAGAAGGTACTACCGGATTACGTCGAGATTGCCAAGAAGTTTGACAGGTATATGCAGACAGACCTGCAAAAGGTGCGGAAGCTAGAACAGGCGAGTGTTAACGTTAGTGATGTCAGACTTAGGATTGAAGATCTAATCTATTCATTGAATACGGGAGGAAGCAAGTCGAGACCCAGCATGACTTATCCAAATCCCCCGGCTGGAGGTTACTATGCTGAGCCATCAAGCCCCCAACCCAGATATCCCCGCCACGAGTACGGAAGATATCGTCAAGGGGCTCAATTCAAGGACCATCTGGAGAGAACAATAGATAGAGGTGCATATTGGCAGTATCCAGATGCAAGAGGCGAAACGGCGGCAGGGATTGACACCCTCAGGAGAAACGCATCTTCTTTAGACAATGCAATACGTGATACTGTTCATCTCTTCAGGGGAGGACGTCTTGTTCCAGAGGATTTCATCAGACGGTACAAGGGGCTGATGCGTGACTCATACTACACAAGAAAGGAAATCGAAAGAATGTCCTCAAGAAACGCAGGCTACTACAGGTAATCTAGATGCCAAGCTCGCTCTCCAGAGATTTGATAGCTTCTTCAAGTTCATCGGTTTGACTGGCAGGCCTAGTGTCAGTTGAGGCTTCTCCCAACCCAGCCTCGTTGTCTATCTCAAGCATGGCAGCAGCCAAATCGTCCGTTGTAATCTCCGGCATCGTTGCATGAAATGCATCGTCAGCGATACCGCTTTCGATTTCAAATTCTTCCAAGCGATGAGCTATCTCATCGACATTCGCGACAACCTTCGTGGCATCGGTTGCGTTTCCCAGCAACCCAAGAATCTTGGCAACCTCATCCATGGCGCGATTCGTCTTGGCAGCTGTTTGTGCACGGTTAACATGAGCGAGAATCTTGAGGATATTGAGTCGTGACCTATCAACAGAAAGCGCATACCTGCGAAACCTGACCATCTCGGTCGCATAGGTTCGATATGCATCCATTTGACCAGCCTTGCGCGCACGCACAGCCCTGTTCCTAGTCCCCCGCTCTTCCTTCTCGAGCTTATTCCTCTGTCGTTCTAGCTGTTTCGTCAGTATTCGAAGCTCGCTCTTAACTTCCCCAATGTCTGGCTTCTTTCGACCCCAAGAGAAAGCCTTTCTTATAGTACCCAAATGCCTCACCAAGTCTGCGGATTGTAACCTAGCAACTGGAGATGCGAATCCGCGTTTAAACTTTCGTAGCCCCAGCTTGGCATCGAACAGAAGAGGGACACCTAGGCGGAATGATTGAGTCTCCGTTAGTCAACAGGGAAGATAAAACACAGACATTCTTAATAGCTTACAGCGCATCTCACACTTGACTTCACATGTCAGGATCAGGTAATGACAGGCTAGACGTTGGGCTCAAGAATCTACTCAACAAAGCGATAGAACTGGACAACAGGGGGATGAAGAAGGAGGCTTGTCAATACTATCTGCGAGCCAGCAAGATCCTCATCAAGCTCTCAAAGTCCACGTCACTTCCTTCTGTTCGAAAACATTACTTCACACGAGCCCAAGAGTGCGTTGATAGAGTCCGATACCTCTCGGGAATAAAGAAGAAAGCCCGGGGACCACCTAATGGCCTGCAGACTCCTCCAAAGAGCGATATAGGAACAGTTACTGAATCGACGGTCAGCAAGCGATCCGAAGCCACTCCCGAGCCAGACGAAGATACCAAGCGGCTCCAGGAGATGATTACAGATACAATTGTTACAGAGCGTCCCAACGTCAATTTGTCTGAGGTGGCCGGTCTCGATGACGCAAAACAAGCTATCTATGATGCGATACTAGCACCGATGAAACATCCGGAGCTATTCAAAGGAAAAGCAAGGCAACCGTGGAGGGGCATCCTGTTGTACGGTCCAGCGGGCTGTGGGAAGACATTGATTGCAAAAGCAGTTGCAGCTGAAGTTAACGCCACATTCTTCAACGTGTCAGCCGCCAACATAGTGAGCAAATGGCTTGGCGAATCTGAACGTCTAGTTATGAGCCTCTTTGAGATGGCAAGAAAGAACCAACCGGCAATCATTTTCATGGACGAGCTGGACTCGATTGGTGTTTCAAGGTCCGGGGATGATGTCGGAGGGGAAAGGCGGCTAAAAACTCAGTTGTTAACAGAGATGCAGGGGCTCGCCAGCGACCAGAATGAGAGAATTACGCTAATTGGCGCAACCAATCTCCCGTGGGAATTGGACTTTGCTTTGAGGTCCCGCTTCGAGAAGCGAATCCATGTACCACTGCCGGACAAGAAAGCACGAAAGGAGATTTTCAAGATCCATATCGAGGACGTAGAATTAGCATCAGAAGTGGATTTTGAAGAGCTTGCAAGTCTTAGTGAGGGGTACAGTGGAAGGGACATCGGTGTGGTTTGCAGAGAAGCGGCGATGGAGCCGATAAGGGACCTTCAAAAGACCGGAAGAATGGAAGAGGAAGCGGCGATACTGAACCTTCGCCCTGTTTCGCGAGAGGATTTTCTCGGAGCCATTGAGAATATCAGGCCAGCGACATCTCCAGAAGATATCAAGAAGTACATTGACTGGGCGGAGGGGTCGTAGGGTTTGGGTATCAAGGAGCGACAGCGAGAGAGGAAAAAGACCGAAGAGCCTGTCAAAGATACGACCGAACCCTTGGTTGTTGTTGAACAGACTGATGATGATTCCGCACACATGTCAGAAATTGCTGTTGAAATGGATAATGGGTCCGATGCAACTGACACTATCGAAACTGCTGTCGTTGAACCAGAACAAATGATGGACACTGAAACGACGGCTGTAACTGAAATTGTGCCGCGATGGGGGAACATTGGAGAAGCTGAGTGGATGTACACTATTCCTACCAGGTCACAGGACCTCGTTCTCTGGGCGGAAGAATGGGGAGACTTCCTGCTTGAATGGACAGAATTTGAGAAGATTCATGTTCTCTCTGTTTCAGCATTCATTTCGAGACCCCCATTCAAGGATATACTTGGGAAAGTCAAAGCTTTCAGATCAATTGGAAACTCGTTAGTTGGGAAAGATGTTGCTGCATGGCTTGGTCGGAATAGAGAACAACTCAGAGTGTACTGGCGGCCGCTGGGGGAATGGGCAGATTTGGTCTACAGATGGGCTCTGGACACCGGCATACTTCGCCTCGATGTCAAGTCATTAGTCATACAAAAAGCGGAGCAGGATTTTTCCAGACTTCCTGAAGAGGACATCCACAGGATAATGGCTCTAATTGTTGAAAGAGGGTTTGCCGAGTGGGTTGATAAGAAAGCAGGGGCTATTGTTGTCAAAGTTTAGCTGATTATCGATTTAGGCTTCGGAAGTGCCTTCAATCTCTGATTTATCTCCTGATCTCAAACCCGGGAAGTAATATCGTCCACCAGTGCTGAATCTAATATCAGCAACAGCCATGCCGGCATCCACTAGACTAGTGAGAACCTGACGAGCGTGATCTTCTGACCACTTCAGGTTCATTATAACCTCTTCAATCGAAACGTACCCCTTCAAGGCCGCCAAGTTGATTACATCAGATTGGTCTCGACGAAGCTCAAGGGGACGAAGCTCAACAACCTTCACGCCGCCTCTCAGAGTTCGTATACCGGGTATCAGACCGTGTTCAGCGACTCGGTTCACTGCCTCGATAACGTCACTGTAGCTCACTGACTTGAACTGAGGAAGTCGTTTAACCACCTCAACAATCAGCTCTGCGAGACCCATGAGCCCCTTCGATGCGTGGACTGTAGCCACGTCAAGAATCGCAAGTCCAATGTAGTCATAGAATTCGTCAAGGGTCAGACCTTGTGGAACAGGCCTCATGGATTGCCCGGATAGGTCCAACATGTTCATTGCGTTGGGAAAGTTTTCAGGGATTCTTTCGTGGTCAAGGAATCGAAAGATATCTGTTCCAAGGCGTCTCAGCTCGCCGATGTTTGACTTCACTTCTTGAACTAGGGCATCCGATTCGCGCTCGAATGTTCGGATGTCTACAGCACCTAGGTCGTATATCTTCTTCAGCTGGTCCAACGTGGCAATTGAGGCGAATATCTCAGTTTGAAGTCGCTCCTGCATCGGCTCGCATCCCTTTATACATCTAGATAGCTGACTAGACTGACAGAGCTAGCTTCTCGCTACTTGCTTTAAGACGGAGTATTATTCCAGGTATCACTAGGGTGTTAATCTATCACGGTCCCGTGGAAGGAGCGTTGCCTCTCTTATGTTCTGGATGTCGAGCAGCTGCATCGTCAGACGCTCCACTCCCAATCCAAGACCTCCATGAGGCGGAGCGCCATACTTGAACGGGTCAAGATAGAAGGCGAATGCATCAGGGTTGAAGCCTTTGGCCTTGAATCTCTCAACAAGTAAGTCATGGAGATGTATGCGCTGTCCACCAGTGGTGATTTCCATACCCTTGTATGTGAGATCGAAACTCTCCGTCATGCCATCATCGGTCATGCTTGGCATCGTATATGCGGGTCTGAGCTCCAGAGGATAGTGTGTAATGAAGACCATGTCAGTACCGAACTTTTCTGGGAATAGCTTACCAAGAATACGTTCCGCCTCAGGATCAAGATCATCTGTGATGGACAGATCCTTGCCAGCCTCATTAAGTAGATCAACGGCTTCAGTATACTTGACTCGTTTGAATGGGAGCTTTGGTACCTCAAGCTCCACTTCCAAGGTTTCGAGTTGTTCCGCCATGACTTCTCGTGTCTTTGTGAATGAATGGTGGAGCATGTTCTCCTCCATCTTCATGACATCGTCTACATCTCGAATCCATGCCATCTCAAAGTCGAAGGATGTATACTCGTTGATGTGACGTCGTGTGTTGTGTTTCTCAGCACGGAATACAGGGGCAATCTCAAAAACGCGACCGAAACCAGCTAGCAACATCAGTTGCTTGTAGAATTGCGGACTCTGAGCTAGATAGGCTTGTTTCTCGAAATACTTGACCTCGAAGAGGTTGGCACCACCCTCGGTAGCTTCGGCTACAATCTTCGGCGTATGAATCTCAACGAACCTATTGTCTTCGAGATACTCCCGAGCAAATCTCACCAAGGAATGTTGAATCCAAAATATCGCGTTCACCGATGGTTTCCGCAAGTCGAGAATCCGATGGTTCAATCGTGTATCTAGGTCGATGTCCACTTTTCCTTCTACAACATCGATTGGTAAACGCTCAGCAGTGTTGATGATGCGAATTCCTGTAGGAATGATCTCTGCGCCTGATGCCACCTGTTTGGCTGCAACGACCTTTCCGCGGATTGCCAGGGCGTACTCTGGTTTGAGAGTTCCAGAGGTTTCGAAGACTTCTTCTGAAACCTTCTTCTGGGGAAGTGTAATCTGGACTGTGCCATATTCATCTCGAAGTATGATGAACTTGATTCGCCCCTTGTCTCTGAGGATGTGCATCCAGCCCACTAGGGTCACGTCTTGTCCATCAAGGTCTGGACCAATCTGGTTGCTGTAGTGGGTTCTGGTCCAATCATCAAGTGGTTTGACATCTGCGTTCTTGTAGAAATCCATCGGTTTCGCCTCGTTCTACAGTCTACCAACTCGGGCCCTGTAGCATTATGAGGCTTTTGGAGAAGAGATATTTCGAAATTAAAAAAAGGGAAAACGTGAACAGCTTCGATGCTGCCCACATTCCTGTAGTGAATCACATTGGGGCCGAAACAAGCTCGAATACCTTCTCCCGCGCGTCCCTTTCATGTTCTTGCTCCTTAATGAGACCTAGGTCCTTCAGTCGACTCAAACCATAGTTGACTGTTCTAGGAGGCAAGAATGTGCTTCTGATTAGGTCTCGCCGAGACATCCGGCGCTTACCCTTAAGAAGCACGTACAGAAACTTCGCGGAAGGAGGTAGTGACAAGAACGAGCGTCTGGCAAACGTGATCCCACCTTAGAGTTGTTGCCATATCGTATTGTACCTCCTATTTGTTTTGCATATCCAGAACGGATTCAAAGATAAGCCTTAGCATTCATTCTGTCATTGTAGCGAGGAAGAACAGCATGCACTCCTTTAGTCGCCACGATGTCACATTAGTTATATAGCGGTACCTTCATTGTGTGTTTGTTCTTATGAGCCACCAAGAGTTGGAGTTTCTAATCACGAAAGACACGCATCATATGGGTAGAGTGAGAACTCAGCATTGCTTTTTTTGCTAGTTTTTCGCGATCTACGTGCTTGAATTTCACTCATGACTGAATCCTTCTTGGAGGCACCTAGGACGCAAGAACATACGAAATGGAGTGTAAGCGCATATGGCAAATCTTAAGGAAATTAGTAAGATTCTCGTAATGCTTGGTGGCATCCTCGGAGTAATATTCGGAATCCTGAAAGCTTTGATGATCACTGGCTGGGGGTGGGTTAGCTTCCCGCTCTTCGCCCTAGGAGGCGTCATCGAGGGAATAATCCTCGTCGTCGTTTCACTGATTGTGCTCGCCACAAGCGGAGTTGTAAAGATCCCTGCTCTGAAGTTCGATAACAACTGGATTATCCTGTTGATTCTAGGCATCGTGATGTGGATCTTCGGCGGCGACTTGGGCTCAATCCTAGTCATAGTCGGTGCAATACTACTTGTAGTCAAATAGGTAGGTTGCTCATGCCCCGCGTCCTGAAGGGGGCATGGGCCCCTCTCTCTTTCTTGGTTCAACTCCATAATGACAGGATGATTCTCTGTTGCCGCATGCGTTATGCGCTCTGAGAAATCGCCTTGTCGAGCCTGTCGATTACGTCATCTATCTCCTCGTTCGTGATGACATAGCTTGGAGTCAACCGTAGTGTGTTTATTCCCGAACCAAGCATCCACAAGTTCTGCTTCTGAACCGCATTCTTGACAACACGGTTTCTAATCTTGGGAGCCTTTTCTTTGGACTTCTTATCTTTCACGAATTCCACACCAACCATCAGACCCAATCCGCGGACATCTCCAACGACTTCGTGTTTATCCTTGAGTTCTTTTAGTCGCTTTAACAGATAGGCACCCTTCTCGGCGTTGTTCTTGAGGAAATCTCCGTCCTCCAAGTGTTTGAGCATCCATAGGGATAGAAGCGCCATCTTGGGTTCTGCAGAGAAAGTTTCGGAATGACGAGTTGGGCCTGAGAACATCGGTGCAGGGCCAATCGATGCGCCCATCGGGTACCCCGCACCCAATGCCTTGCCCATCGCCATGTAATCAGGAACAACGCCATGATTCTCAATCGCAAACATTTTCCCAGTTCGGCCCATCCCCGCTTGAACCTCATCCGAAATGAAGAATCCACCAACATCTCTTGTGACCTCATACATCCCCTTCACTGCTTTTGCAGGAGGAACTATGAGACCACCCTCGCCGCATAGGGGCTCCATAACGGTGGCTGCGATGTCATTACCCTCCAATTGCAATGCGTACCGAAGAGCTTCAACGCACTCTAGATTACAATCCTCAACATTCTGACCATACGGACAACGGTAGCAGTAAGGATAGAAGACTCGAATGACGTCGACACCTTGAGGATAGCCTGACTTATGCTTGGAGTTGGAGGCTGTAAGTGCCATTGCATAGCCAGTCCGTCCATGGAAAGCAGGTCTGAAGCCCACGAACCTCTGTTTACCCGAGAGATCCATTGCAGACTTCATGCAACCTTCAACCGCACGTCCGCCAGAGGTCGTGAAGACAACTCGTCTCTTCTGATTGCCTGGTGCCATCTTCCCGAGTTTCTCAGCAAGCAGAGTCTGCGGTATGCCGTCAAAGTCCGCCCCTGGAAACTCACGCACTACATCATTAATACTGGCTTCGAAATCAAGGAGTGGTTTGTATCTCAGTCCGAACGCCCGAACAGCTACGCCTCCGGTGACATCAAGGTATTCTGTTCCCTCAATGTCGTAGATTGTTGTTCCAAGACCACGAGTATGGTCAAGACATCCGTAGACTTCACGATCCTGTGTGGTGAGGGCTAGGCTCTCAGCACCTCGCTTCTTCCAGTAATCGTTAGTCATTGTTTCCTGCGATATATCATCGAACCCCAAGTTCTTGATAATCTGAATGTGTTTCTCGTCCATTACTACAACCATCCTTGAAGGGACGAGCCAAACCTAGTACTGTTTCATTATCTAATTTGTGATGAGGGCTAGGGACCCCTCTGACCTTACTTGCTGAACATCATGATAAGCCCTGCGAGAAGAATCATGAATCCTGCAAGAGTGCCTATGTTCGTCAACCACCCAATGACGTCGAAAGTGAGATTGCCAACGACTATAATGATTGACAAGAAACCAAAAAGAGCAAGAAGGGCTCCGGATTTTCCCACCTTCCACGACACAAAGCCGCTAGCATCAAATGATAGAACAACCATCAAGACTAGGGCAATTCCTTGGATAAGAACCACAAGTCCGTTGATGTCACCGCCTGAAAAGGTGTTGAGTCCGCCAACGACCATTTGTATTGCAAAATATGCCAGAACTATGCCGCCAAGAACAGTGTATCCCTGCGCGGCGCCATCAGCTTTACAGCCCATCTGTATTATGTCTCCTCGGGAACCAAGTCCCTTTCAGATACAGCCTTGGTATCAGTACATAAACCGTTTGGATGAGTGCGGGGCGTATTCTTCTCTGTAATACATAGGATTGTATTGCTGACATTCTAGGTTCGTATGACGTCAATATTGATTCGTAAGAGGTGGCCATTACGAGATATCCCACATACGAGGGAAACAAGAGCACTGAGAAACCCGTTCGACTTGACAAAACTGAGGGTCATGTAGTCATAGAAGGGAGAGCCTATCCAGCCCGAGAGATTGTAGAAGCACTTGCTCAGAGCGGATACACAGAGCTTCGATCGGTTGGTGATGCATTGGTGTTAGGTCGCCACCGGATTACGCCCATCTTCAAATCAGCAAAGGATAGAGCTATGGCATCCCTCTGTCACGGGAGCTTGGCGTTCTGCTGCCCGTTGTCAAAACGATGTGCTGAGAGAGATAGAGCTCTGGAAGTCCTGGGTCTCACCACAGAGGAATATGAGAACCTGAAAGGCGATGCTCATTGCCGATTCATTGACGCGTCTAGAGGCATCGCATCAACGGATGATGCGCGATCCTACGATGCGCGCAGCATCGCTGCAAACAGACCGGCAGTCGATAGAGGATACGGGTCGGATGATTATCGAAGAGACTTCGACAGACGTGATGATGCACACAATCGAAGAGATGTTGAGCCCGCTTCAAGACGGGACTACGGGTCCTATCGGAGCTCTAGTCACTCTGATCCCTACTCAGACCTGACCACAGCAATTCCATACTCTGAAAGCCATCGTAAGGATAATCTGATGGATGAAATGCGTTCAGGTTCCTGTGACGTTTCAACTCAGTCCTCTCGTAGCTGCCGAACAGATGCGGCGGTAGAAGGGTTGGGTGCGTTATTCATGCAGGGAGAGCTAAGTCCATTCAATGATGAAGTCAGAGATGATAGTTCAACACCTAGCTTCTGTTTCTCTTGCGGACGAACGATAAGGATGGGAATCAAATCTTGTCCCTATTGTGGAGCGACTCAGTAACGGAATTGAAGTTCAGTAGTTGCCAATGGCGCTCTCACGTCGCACAGGGTAATCCTTTGGATACCCGAAGCTTGTGACGAATCGGTCTATGCCAACATCTTTTCCCAGAGCTTTCAGCTCTCTGAGTTGTTCTACAGAGCTTAAACCCCAACGGAATAGAGAAACGATGCCGCCGCGTCGAGAGAACTCTTTGACGAAGTACATGCTTTCTACCAAATCATTGTAGCTGTTCCAGGCGCTGGAAGAACGGGGGACCACGGAAACAGGTTAATCATAAGGCCGCCTGTTATCTCTCTTATCTTGGTGTAATCATATCCGTAAGCCTTCTTTGCACCCTCGGTAAGACCACTTTCTGGATCAACCAGAACCTCAACAGAGATCTTTAGTGGTTTGAAACGGTTTCCCTCCGCTCCAATGAGGCTATCTGCCGCGCTCTGCAAGACGCGAAGTCCTTGGAGAACCTTTTCAGTTCGCCACTCATGCCACTTGTCATGGTAGTCTGGATTCTCTGTGAGATATCCATGAGTGAGTCGCGCAGGCTCTTGATCCACAAGAGGAGCGAACTCCTTCCGACACCTGTCGCAGAAACAGAACTCGTCTCTGATGAAACCTACACCAAAGAGGAGAATCTCGTCTATTGGATAGGCCCCAAGTTCCTTTACGATTTCTGCACCGTACTCCCAGTACTCTTCACGATTCGGGCATATCTGATGTTGCATTGATTGACCGGTAGCAGTCATGGTCTGGTATTTCGGGTCACGTGCAAACCACGCATCGGTGTAAAGGTCCATGCTCACAGCAGTGTGTATTTCCAGAGCTTCAGAGAGGGTGACCCATTCATCGAAAAACTCTGCGTACCCCTCCTCAACCGGGGCTGTCCTGCTGGGAAACACAACATGTCCGTTGGGCTCTTTGCCGACAATGCCAACTTCTCTCATATATGAGGCGTAGGTCGACATGAAATCCCTTGCTGAAACATCTATATCTTCGGATCTAAAGAGTATCAACGCTTTTTGCATGAGGAATTCTCTGATGTTTTGTTCCATGTTGGTCCACCCCGTCAGTGATGCTTTGGCGTTCTATTGTCGGGCTCTTGCTCCAGCGGTTGTCGGCCCGCGCTATAAGAATTTCCTAGAGGGACTATCAACGCGTGTGTTATTATATCCTCACTTCTCGAACTGCTTTTCATGTGTCTTCAACTGCTCCAATCGAGTAATCATCAGAAAAACTGATCAAGGGTCGTGAATCCTAAAAGCTCCTCGAAATCGATACCCACAGAATCAAGTACCTGCCCGAAGACTGATCTCAGTGTGTCAGTGTATTTGTCCTTGTCCAACCAGTAGCCCTTTTCCTTTGCAAGCTCTATCGGCATTACGCCTCCGTCGCCCTTAGTTTTGATGTATTCAACTATCGTACCAGGTTGGATATCATGGCCAGCATCGTTGAGCATCTTGGCTGCTCGAACATGCTGAGGTGTTGTCTTCCCGTACTGATCGAGTTTCTTTGTCAACTGAACGCGGAATGCAAGGTCATCCGGAGTGAAGGGGTCGCCCTTGCCCTCCAACCGGTCAATGGCTGTGTTCACAACCTCACGGATCTCGCCTTTTGCCGTTTCGAATCCCTCGGTATCGTCCACCTTGCTGAGTACTGTCAGCATCTCCGAAAACGCGTCCTGGATGAATCGAGGCGTGTTTCTCTTCTTGCCGCTTAGGCCTTTCACTTCAACGTATCCTGTTGAGTAAACGCCAATGTAGTTCTTCTTCTTGCGTTCTGAGAGAGCTACGTACTTGTAGGTTTTCTCCACTTCCAGGTCGATTCCAAGCTCCTCCTGAGACCACTTTACGAGCTCTTCTTGTTGGTCCTTGGAGGGGTTATCCAGAAACACGGAATCTGTGTCCCCGTATAGCACTCTTACACCCATGGACTCGGCTTTTTCTTTCGTTCTCATGATAGCATTTCGCCCATAGGCTGTAACGCTCTCAGCTGCTGGCATGCAAAATAGCTCGAAATGTTTAGCTCCGGTGACACCATAGGAGGCATTGACATACACCTTGAGAGCCTTCTCAACGACGCTATACCAGGTTCTGGTTTTCTCATCCAATGACTTATCCTTGCTTTTCGCCTTGAACCACATCACTCTGGTATCTCTGAAGAAGCCAATGGTTTCGCTAATCATCCCTGTACGCTTCTTGCAGATCCAATGACCTGTTTCAGGAACTTTGTTGTCTGTCGCAACCCTGCATTCTTCATGTGGGCAATCAACTGTTTCATAGCTGATGTTATGCCGCTTCATAATTGTCGGATACAGACTTGCGAAGTCAAGTACCGTGGCATTGAAATGAACTCCCGCAATTGGGTCGATTACGATTGCGCCCTTGAAGGCTTTGTCCTTTATCATGGCTTCAGTGTGTGCTTCCGCAGATTTGGCGGCCTCTATATCAGACTGTCGAGGGATTAGAGCTCCTCGAGAACGGTGTTCTTGTCTGAATAAGGACTGAATCCAAGAGGAGATGCCAAGACGAGTTACATCTTCCATCGACAATCGGGATATGCGCATCAGCAAGACAACTAATCGAAGAAGGAGATTATCATCGAATCTTGTGAGGTCCAATGTTATGTTGGCGTCGCGCCAGCAGTACTGTCCTAGCTCATAGTAGGGGAGAGATGAGATGTCAGTAGTGAGTTCGAGTTTTCCTTTGCCTAGTAAACCTTGAGCAATCGTTTCCAGGTTCGCCCGATCATATGCACCTGACATAGCATAGATTCGAATGGACGGGTTCTTGAGGAATCTATAGAGATCCACATGGATTCCGCTGCGAAGGAATGCTGTGTCATTCGTGCGATTCATTCTGATAGGACAGTAAGTATCCAGATCGACCCTCAGTCGTTGAGCTCTATGATAAAGGTAGTTCAGGTCGAAGGCATCACCCACAAAAGTCAGAACAATTGGATAATCATCGATGACTTCGAATGCTTTCACAAGCATCTCAGCCTCGTCATCGAAATACACAAGCTCAAGACCCTTTGGAAAATCATCCCTTTTCTTGCCTGTGGGATGTCCCTTTCGCTTGAGAATGAAACACTTGTTGTAGCCTTCATTGTCAGAAAGACCGATTGCTGTGACCATATTAGGAGCAGTCGAAGCGTCTGGTATTCTGTTCTTGATCGGAGCATACACCTCGATGTCTAGGGCAATCCGTCGAATGTCAGGAACCTCATCAAAGAACATAGGAGCATAGTTTTCGATGATTCTCTCAATACCCTCTGAAGCCGGAATGGTTCGCTTGAACTCGTTCATGGTTTTCTTGTCAATTTCCGGGGGATTGGCCACAAGATTCCCATTCTCAATCTTGTAGCTAAGACCGGAAACAAGTTTCATATCGTAGGTGTATGTATGATGATATCGGATATTAGCCTCCCAGGCATGATTCACTTCATTGATTCGCAGGCTCTCTCTCATCGAATCTGCGAGACCACCAATGCTGAGAGGATCGTTACCTATTATCTTGGTCATAACAACTTGCTCATCACGGAGCAAATCAGTGAGCTCAACTGCCTCGGTGCGCAGGAAACCACGATGACCTCGAATTCCTTTAATCTTCGCGACTTCCTGTTGAGACAGGTCGGTGTACATGTACGGTTTATGCCCGGTATTATCAGTCCAGAAATGGATCCTCTTAGTTTCGGGATTGTAAAGGCTAGCAATAGCCTTGTTCGCGTTCCTATCGTAGTCAACAGAAAGAAGGAACGAAGTTGGAAGATTCTTTGGCATGTCGCGATGGCCAACTTTGTGGGATTGCTTGACTTCATCCGCAGCTGCATCGGTCTTTTCCTTTTCATCACGAGGTGGAGTGGGCTTAGCGTTGGCTGAGCCTTCAACACTTGCATTCACGGACGCTTTTCTGGGTCGTGAGTCGTCCTTGGCAACAGCGTCTGGCTTTGCTTCTGCATCGGAATTTTCATGACCACCGAAGTAATCATCTAAGGTGGACTGATTTTCGTCTTCGGGTTTCTCAACCTTCACTAAAGTCACTCACTCCAGAAGTGGGCTATTGATTCCTGATAAGCACTTCCAATGAACTAGAAATACATTCCGAGCAGTTCATATGAGGAACCAACCCTTCGCTAGCCCATGGTGCGCTCACTCACTACTGAAGCGAAACGAATTATCTTCGCGCGCATGGAGCCGGGCGAGGATATTCTAAAGACGATTGAAACCGTTTCTTCGGAACATGGCGTTGGGGCCGGTCAACTGACATTGATAGGAGCAGTATCAAAGGCTAGTCTGGGCTTTTTTGAAAGAGAGAGCATGGAATACAAGACATTCACTGTAGACAAAGACCTTGAAGTTGTATCATGCATGGGAAACATCGCATCGACACATGAGGGGGGGCTCATTGTACACGCGCACATAGTTGTTGCAGATCAAGACGGCAGGTGCTATGGAGGCCATCTAATGCCGGGGTGCGAAGTGTCTGTCACAATGGAATTAATCATCATGGAAATGGACGAAGATGTTATGCGAGCTAGGGATGAAGCGACCGGTCTGAACCTGCTTGATATCAAATAGATTCTTGGACTATCCGCTATTTCGAATCAAGCAAGTCAGTGGATGCCCGGATGGTTTTGGCAACGCTATCAAGCTCATCGCGTGGAGCCATCTCCTCACGGTAGTCGTCTGGAAACATGAAGCCAAATCTGTCGCCTTCGTTTCTGGGGATCACGTGCATATGTAAATGGGGAACCTCTTGTCCCGCGCCAACCCCATTGGCAATTACATTGATTATGCCATCTGGTTCAAATGCTGAGTGCACCTTGCGGTTCAACTCCGCTAGACGCGCACCAAGACGCTTGGCGATTTTGGCATCAACATCCAGCATGTTAACATAATGCTGCTTCGGAATCAATAAGCAGTGCCCTTTGCTAATGGGAAATATGTCCATGAAAGCCATCGTGAATTTGTCTTCGAAAATGACAGATGCTGGTATCTCACCACGAACTATCTTGCAGAAAAGGCAGGATTCATTGTCGTTCATATTGGTTACTGACTGTGCAAGTTTGAAATAAATCGTTCGAAAGTTGTGCAAAGACACGCGCGCAATCCTCATTAGCGCACATCTATTAATCACAACTTGACTTCACAGGTGGTTCCAGTTGAGTAGGAGAATAAGGATTTTCTTTGACCAAACACAGAACGAACGTGGGAAACTAGACACCACATATTCGTCACTTGGCAAACTTCTCACAGACAATGACTTCGACGTAGAACCATATACCGAATATATGATACTGGCTAAGAATATCAAAGATGCACAAGTGTTGGTCTTTGGATGTCCAAACAGCTCCAAGCTGCGGCCTGCAGAAATAGATATTCTAGTGCGTTATGTAAAAGACGGCGGGGGGCTGTTCCTGCTCTCACTTTCAGGCGGCGATCGTGGGCTAATGAACAATCTCAGCAAACTGTCTAAGGCCTTCGGTATTGAATTCGCCAATACAGCTGTAAAGGATGAAGGAAGTAATGCTGGTTTGCCTACAATGCCGTTTGTCAGCAATCTCATTGCACAACCATCCACTGAAGATGTTAAAGATATTCTATACCCGTCCGGGTGCTCACTGAAGGTGTCAGGGAGCGCGGTAGTATTGGCATCTACATCTGAAATGGCGGACCCGGCAAATCAACCCGTAATTGCCGCGGCCGAATATGGGAAGGGACGAGTCATCTGCTCCGGCAGTTATGAAATATTCCGAAAAGGGGGCGGGTTAAAGCATGCTGGAAATAAGACATTTGCAGTCAATGCCCTAAGATGGCTCAGTGGAGATGTCAGACTAACCAAACCGAGCAAGGTTGCCAAGGCCGAGTCCAAAAAAGATGCGCTCGCCGCCGAGGTTTCATCTGCGAAGCTCGACGAGATGGAGGGCGCTCTTCGAAGGCTTGTGAATGCAGTATTTGACCTGCAGAAAGACATAGGAAAAGTGGCAGAACAGGTTACGAAAGTTGACGGCAACGTGGAAACGCTGCGCAATCAGTTCCAAGATTTCGCAGAGAAGACTCAACAGCAGCTTGGAATAATGATACCCACCAAGCAATTCAAGACTCCAGAAGAGAATCAAGAAGTAGATTTGCAGACGGATATCAAGGCACTCCAGCGAGAAATCAAGTCAATACAACAACTGAAAGACCACATCGATCAGAGACTCTCCTCAGGAATAATGGCAAAGGAAATCTATGATGAACAAGTCAAGAAACTCGATACTCGCCTGCAGAACTTGAAGAAGCATCTTAAAGCGAAGAAGAAAGAACTCAAGGAGATTAAGCAATAGCTTTCACGCGTTATCTGCTAAATGCTCGTTGATCTGTTCGTCATTCAGATAGTAATCAAAGGTAGCGAATAGTCCACTGTGGATTCCGATGAGATTCGTCTTGATGTCTTCGAGAACAAACGAAACGCGCGGTAGGCGACCACTAAACTGCTTGGCAATGTATCTCCCAGGTGCCTTAACGAAGGACCAGAACGTGCCAATCTTATCAGCAAGGCCGTAGCCAACAAGAATCAGGATAACGCTGAAGAGGTAGATGTTTCGAGAAGGGAGGAGTATCATAAGGCTAAGAGCAATTGGTAGCCAAAGCATGGACAGTGAGAATGGTACTGTTTCGCTTCGACTTGTGACCATCTGCGCAGAGGAGAATATGGAGAAGAATGGAGCAAATAGAGTGAAGTAGTACTTGTAAACGCCTCGAGGACCTGTTAGATGAACCCAAAGCATCATTATCATTGTGAGCAATAGTAGACGACGAAGATAGAATCTCTTCTTGTCACCATCCTTCGGTTCAAGGAACATCAAGCCAACAATGAGAGCCGTGCCGAACCAGAGTAAGAAGCCGTAGTAGACTAACCCATCAAGTATCTGTGCGAGTACCGGCATGCCTACGACTACCGCCAGAAGTTGAAGACGCATCGGACTCCCATAGCCAGGGAGTTCTGTAAGTGATACGAGAGGAAAGCCGCCCATGGCTAGACGCAGATTGTTCAACATATTTGGTTGGGCTATTAAAAATGGGAAGAGGATAGCTCCAGTAAAAACAAAGACGATTAGGACGCTAATCATGAACTGGCGAATGTCAAAGAATTCTGTAGTACGTTCCAAGAACCTCTTCGCTCTCTCTGTAGTAGATGCAATTACACGGGAGGAATACTGCGTTCTAAGAATCAAGTAAATAACAAGCGGAATGCCCAAGAACAACGCAGTTTGTTTGAATAGCGCTGCGGTCACAATGAGTAGCGTTGCGGCATCACGCTTACCCTTGGTGAGCATGTAGAAGCCTGAGAAAAAGAAGAAGATGAACGGTGCCGTATTCAACCAAACAAAGGTGGTATGGTACAAGACATTTGGACTCATGAGGTAGGTGAAGGCGGCGACTTCACCAACTCGTTTGTTACCTGATAGTTCCTTAGCAATTCCGTAAACCGGCAGAGCAGTGAAGTATCCAAAGATTGCAAAGAGAAGGCCAATTCCCCAGCCATCCACAGGAATCATAGCACCGATGGCATACAGATAGGCAGTGAGTGGAGGGAAGATGAAAGCTCCATTCTCATTAACAAGCCCATCTAGTTCGATATACCCAAATTCGGAGCTGTAGGGCATCACACCTCTAAGCATGTTGTTGCCCCAGTGGAAGTAGTAGAAAGTATAATCCGTGTAGCCCTCAAGTTGGTACACCAAAGTGTAGCCAAAAAGATCGAACTCCCCGTTTCCAATCCAGACACCACGATACCTCCAAAGATCGGTGCTTGTGAAGTCAATCACTGCGGCATGAAAAACCTGATTCCAAACAATGGCGGCAAAACAAAGAACAAGTATCAAGGCTGCATTCTCAAGCAAGAAACGCAGTCCACGCACTGCCTTGGCAAAAAGGAATCGTTCTGCTCGTCGTGCAATGCGCATGCTGCAAAAGCTTGCAGAACCTCTGAATAATGTTTGTGATTGAAGAGAGAACCTGACTCACATGACAAGTTTCGCGGTGGCAGCTGATTCACTCTTGGAAACCTCGATTGCTGGAACACTATCCCAACCTTGAATGTCTGTGTGCGTTATCAGCAAGATTTGCTCAAAGCTCTGGTCGTTCACCAAACTGCTAACAACAGAGGCTCTGCGGTTCTTATCAAGGCCTCCAAGCGGTTCGTCAAGCATAACACATCGAATCCGAGGAGCAATCGATGGGCTGTCCCTCAGCGGCCGGATAGAGCTCATCGTCCTGCTAATGCCGAGACGAAGTCCTAAGCTAACAGCAGTTCTGTCACCAAAGCTCAGTTGTGATGCCTTCTTCGTGGCATCATCTCGCTGATCGTGTATCTTCAATGCTAATCCCGCACCAGAACGCCCTCGCGCAGCTGTTGGAACTAAATCAATCCCGGTATACTGGTCGTTTGTAAACGCGCGAACGTATTCGTTCGTAGCACCCTTAATGATGCCCAGCAATCGCTTTTGTACGACATAATCAGCCACAAAACCGCTGACTAGTTTCAATCGAACATACTTGGAATGTTCGTTCAGACTCCTTAACGCGCTTATCTCTGCTCCGAGCTCACTCATCTTCACGGATCTGGCTTCTAATCCCTCAATGGTGCCCTGCTCCCTTTCGATGAGTCTTCTGAAGGAGTCACACTGGCTCACGATTTCGCCGAGTTTTGTGGAGAGCACGTCAAGTCTTCGCTGAAGATCAAGGATGCTCTTCGCTCCGTGCTTCCTAAGGAGAGATTCAATGTCAGTCACACCCGCCTTCTTGATGGCGTCCAAGAGATTCACCCGCTCCTTTTCAAGGCGCTTCTTGGCGCTATCAACTTCCCTCTGTTTCTCTTTGATACGGCGCACTGCATCATGCGCTTTGGAAATATCAGACAAACGCTCCTCGAAGCCACGGACCTCATCCGACACCGCCACACGACGATCGTTGAGTGTCTTGCTCGTTTCTTTGCCATGTTTCAGTATCTGCCGGTATTCTGCTAGTAGATGGTCGCGCTCTTCAGCGGAAAGAGGCTTAGCGCAGGTCGGACATTCAGTAACGCCTAAATCGTCATCCGTGGAAACACCTTCAAGAGTTATGATCTTCTTAGTGAGGTCTGTCTTGGTTGCTGCGATTGCTCCTAGCTTGCCGTCAACCTCAGCTGTTTCGGTTTTTAGTTTCTTGCGACTGGATTCGCATCGCTTGGTTTCTTTCTTGAGGATTTTCAGACGGGCTTGTACAACTTCAGCATCAGCCGATGAAAGTCCTGCATCAACAAGGTCAGAATCCCGATAACGTATGCTTGAGTCATATTCTCGCTCTATTTTCTCGACTTCTTGAGTTATGGCGTGTATTGCCTCAAGACCTTCAGGATCAGGCATCTCCTTCAAATGGTTCTTGGTCGCTTCAGCTTCCGCCTCGTTGCTTGTGAGGCTACGTTCATGTTCCTCAATTCGTGTCAATGTATCTTTGATTTGTTCTTGGATATGTTCAGGACGAATATAATCGTCTTCAAGGCCTCTGATTTGCGCGTCTAGGTCTAGTTCGAAGCTCTTCAGGTGGTCTGACATCTTGTCTAATAGCTCGATGTTGTATACCCTCACTATGAGGTTTCTCAGCATGGCAGGAGTGGCATTGGCGATTAGAGCCACTTCTCCCTGACGGACCATCAACGTATCCAAAGCTTGTTTCAATTCAAGATTCAGAATCTGCACAAGTTCATTGCCCACGGATTTGCTCTTGTTAGCAAGACGCTTCCATGCATCCCCCGTCCACGTGTACAGAACAACAGTCATTCCTTTGGCAGAACTATAGGACCGATCCATTTTGTATCGAGTCCCAGCAACCTCGAATACTAGGACTGCCTTGCACCAAGTTGACGTGAAATTAACGAGTTCATCATTGGTAAGATTGTCTACAGCATCAGGCCCCCACAGAGCCCACAGTATTGCTTCGAATATTGAGGACTTTCCTGTCGAATTCGGACCCCGAATGAGTATCAATCCTCCAGGCAGTTCGCCCTCTCCCTCAGGGAGTTCGAGGTCTCGAAATGGCTTGAAGTTCTTCAACTCGAGGCGAAGTAGTTTCACCCGGATTCCTCCTTCGAAATCGTGTCCAGAGTGAGCTTCTCCCCACTGCGCCCGACTGTAACCTCAAGAGCACGTACTGCAATTCGAGTTAGTGTTTCAGGATCGTACTTCTCGTCAAGTGATAGCGTTTTCAGATAGGTCTTGAAATCCTCCTCGGGATCTTCTATGAGATACTCGGATTCAATCTCAGGGTATGCTGCTTCATCATGGTCGACTTCGCGACGCTTCATTGTCCATACGAGCTGTACTATGTTGTACTCAGAGTCCTGCGACAGAATCTTCATGCGAAATGATTCCATTGCGAGGCTAAGGTCGAACCCACTGATTTTTGAAGATCCACCTTTGAAGACCAGCCGCACTCGTGCGGCAGTAGGCGAGTTCCACGGTGCCTTCATCTTCTTCTTGTCGAACAATGATTCTAACCGTTGAATGATTGATTCAACAGTATCATCGGTTTCTATTGCAATCTTCTCGGTGTAAATAGGTCGTGCAAAATCAAGGTGGTGAGGAGTGACTATCGGAATCGTTCCATGTTCAATGTCAACTACAAGGAATCCTTTCTCATGTTTAACTTCATCGAACCTCCACCTCTCTGGAGAGCCAGCGTACCAAGCATTCTTTGCATGTTTGTGCTGATGGTGGTCGTGACCTAGTGCAATGTAGTCATACCCCATGCTGAAGACGGCTGTGTACAAGCTACGATCAAGGTCCATTCCGTGTGCTACCGCAATAGATGGACGGTCAGAGTCCGGAAGCTGGTGGGTTGTGATCCAGTCGTTGAAGGATTCCACTGCGTTAGCAGATTCGAGAACGTTGTACCCGATGAAAGGA
>DAOWNS010000203.1 GCA_030642465.1 Candidatus Thorarchaeota archaeon
GCGAACCCACTGATGCCGGTGGAGATGATGACTGAATCATTCTCTCTTACCAAAGTCCACTGAGATGTGGGCAGGTCGCTAGGATCAACCTCCGTTGGTATCTCATCAAGCGCTTCAACAGATGCGGATATTTTCTGCCCCTCGTTAAGATCGGATAGGAACGGAATCAGATTGTTCATATTCTGTTCCCAAGCGGCGTCAACCAATTTTCTCTGCAGCACGTATGTGAACTCCTCTCCGATTTCCACACCCCATTCCAATGTATGGGTTTGCTGTGCTGATGTAGGTGCAATTGCAGCAAGTGTGACTACAAGTAGTAGGAACATGGTCACAAGCCAGCTTGGCTTCATGATTGACGCATGTCAATTACACACCTTTATCGTTATTGGTGAAAGCCAGGTCATCAGCTGAACCTTTTTCTGCATACCCCTAGAATCTATCTTGATTGCAATGCCCTCGTCCGAAGAATCTCTCCAAGAAGTAGATGCGCATCTGGAGGCGAATCCAGACGATGCATCAGCTTGGAACAGAAAGGGCGTCCTTCTAGCAACAATGGAGTCATTTGGTAACGCTCTTCGGAGTTTTGATCGAGCCATTCGTTTGAATCCTGATTTGACAGAGGCATATGTTAACAGAGGCCGGGTGTTGTTGGCTTTGGGTCCTGACAAGGCCCACGAGGCGCTGAAGTCCATTGACCATGCACTGAGGATTGAGCCGGAGAATGGTATGGCTCTATTCGACAAAGCCTCTGCTCTCCGAGCCTTGGGGCGAACCAACGAGGAGATGGCTTGTTACAAGACGCTCGTGAAAGTAAACCCCAAAGAGTGGCGTATTTGGATGCGAATGGGTGACATAACTCTCGAGGCGGGCCAGTTCGGTTCCGCAGTAGATAACTATGACAAGGCTCTACAATTGGACCCAAATCTTGTACCTGCTCTCATTCATCGTGCTATTGCTCTCTCAATGATGGAGAAATGGAAAGAAGCGACTAAGTCGGTGCAAGCTGCGACGAAATTGGCGCCTGATGATATTGAAACCTGGAAAATTCTTGGAGATGTGAATCTTCGCGCTGGGAAGTACAAATCAGCCGTAAAAGCGTTGAAGAAGGCGGCACAGATAGATCCACATGACGCCTCCATAGAGAACACGCTGGGAATGGTTTCATACAGGTCCGGCAATACACGCGACGCGATTACGCATTTCAAGAGGGCTACGATAAGAAAGAAGAAGCATCTTTCTGCATGGCGAAACCTGGGATTCATGTACATGGAACTGGAAGATTGGGAGGAAGCCTCCACAGCATGGAATCGAGTCACAGCACTCTCAAAGAGAGACCCTGATGTCTTCGATGTACAAGCCGTAACATACGCGCGTCTTGGTGACTTTTGTTCTGCTTTCGAAGCATGGGAACGCGCTCGTAAGCTGTACCGGAAGCAAGGCAACGAAAAAGAGGTCGAGAGGGTCCGGAATCTCGGACGAGCAGCCAGAATCAACTGCGCACGCCAGAAGAAGGCAGCAAAGGCTCAGAGAGAGAAAGAGAAATCCACTCGACGATTAGATGACAAATTGGGAGCCCGACGCAGGAAACAAAAAAGATCTCGATAAGCGGCGCAGTTTAGGTCTGTAATAGGCATCCAATTGTTTATCTGAAAACTTTGGTATGTATTGCACGAGTCTTATTTCATCAAATATTACTCAAGAAGATGTAACTCATGGAAATTAAGAAGAGAGATGGGTCAACCGAGATATACATGTCTGAGAAGGTTGTTGTGAGTGCTGTCAAGTGCGGTGCTCCCTACGAGGTTGCGCGCAAGATTGCAGGTTCGCTCTCTGAACGTTCAGAAGCAACAATGAAGAGTTCAGAGATTCGAGAGTACGTTCTCACGGAACTGAGATCAAAAGGAGCAGCCTCAGCGGCTGATTCATGGGAAGCCTACGACAAGAAAAGGAAGAGTTGAAGCTAGTAGATAATCTGGTTTCGTTTCATCAAACTTCTTGCAGCGCTTAGCGCGATGCATTCATACGTTAAACGATATGACTCTGAATCGCCAAAACTACTGACAATTAGGTTCATGGCTGATCGAAGAGAAGCGATCTAATCAGATACTCGATGCCGAATCTCCCTTCGGTCAGGTCCATGTACCATGGAGGTTCGAAGTTCAGGATGGACTGAATCTCTGCAATGGTCTTTCCTTCTCGGTGAAGCTCGCGCACCTGATTCTGAACTCCTTTCAAAAAGTCAATCCTTGTCTGGATATGCTGTTGGGGGTCACGAATCGGACCCCTGTGGAAGTCGAAGAGAATATCCACATCGAGTTCGAGGATTCGCTCCATTGTTGCAATTGCCTGCGGAACATTTTCGTCATCCATAGCAAGGCGTTTCTTGGAAGGCAGTGGGACTCCATCCGCTGAGAAAAACCACCGATTATGCGCCTCATAGAACCCAACCATGTTCTGACTATGTCCTGGGAGGGGGATGACCTCGAAGTCCAGGTCACCTACTGAGAATTGTGAAGGCATCAACTCGACATCTTCGATAGGTTCAGGTTGACCCCATACGTATTGAAAGAACTCGTTGAGGGTGGGCGGATTTTTCAGCACCGGGATTGCGAGGGCAGGAGCAAGAATTGGAATATCCGGACTGAGGACTGAACATCCGCCAACATGATCCTCGTGCGAATGTGTAACAAGAAGTCGTTCTATTCCTTTGATATGTGGACGTAGTTCCTCCTTTGCGTTTGCACATCCAGCATCGAAGAAGACGTTGTCAACTCGGTAGGAGTAAGCCCACATTATGGCCTTCTCACCCTGGGCCGTGGCGGTCTTGACGCCGGTGACTACATCATCAAACGGCTCCAACTCAAGCATAATTTTATTCCATGTCGCCCTTCAAAAGTACTCTTCGGTATCATTCTCACGCAAGGGCTTGTTGCCCCCTCTCTTGGAGGGGCCGAAGGATTGGAGGGGCGAATTTCTTCAGTCGCTTGAGCCCCACAACCTTGTCTCGTCTGCCCATTTTAGCATCGTTGATGGCTTGCTCCATGAAGACTATCGCATCGTCGTAATCCTTGCGCGGCACGGGAAAGGGTACTCCATCCTTTCCTCCAAAAGCGAAAGTCATCCGCACTGGATCTGCCCAAGACGGCTCAGAGCCAAATATCATCTCTGAGATGAGGGCTAAGCCTCTGATGGTTGCAGGTCCCATACCATTCATGAAGAGGAGTTCTTCATAGTTCGAGGGTTGAGTTTGATATGCCCTGCGCACCGCATTCCAGTTCATTCGATGGGGGACGACCTTGTAGGCGGGAAGGCTTCCTGTTGACCCATCTTCTTCCAACCATGGAATCAAAGAGCTCTCACCGTACGGCTTGAGATCGTGGAAGAGCCTCTTGATACGTAGGGGTTCTTCCTTCACAACGTCGACTGATGTCTTTCTGCATTCATCTGACTTTTTAGAGGTCATATCCAGAGTGGAGGGCTTCACCTGTCCCGAAATCATACCCGTGTGAGGCTCTTCAATGAAACTGGAGGTTTCCTCTGAGGTCCAGTGATAGCGTCTTGCATCATTAGTACTGCTGTCCATGCCCTGTTGAACCACTGTCCAATTCTCTTCAGCATCCACAAAGAATAGGTGTTGATAGAGCTGGTAGCCATCTTGAACAGCCGCATTGTCCACTTTAGCCACCGCCCTGCTTATGTCCGCGAGCTTGGTTCCATCAAGTCCATAGTCTTCCAGTGCTTTGAGCTGCTCAGGAGTCTTTTTGGAAATTAGTCCCTTGCCTCCAGCTCCGACCACATTGTGCTGGTCGAAGTTCAGCACAGACCTGAGCACTCCACATGTCACCGTTGTGGAGGCGGCCAATACTGTTGATAATAGCTGGAAGGAAACCGGGTCTGCCAACATCTGCAAAAGGCACTGCGAGCCGAACTCGGCGTGATGTAGTCACAAAGAGGGGCTGCTACGGATGCATACTTGTTTCTGCCTATCATTCCTGCACCTATGTGTGGGCGGGATGTGTTTTAAGCTCGTACTAGTTGGAGCGAGAAACTCTCCCTCATCGGGAGGAAACAGCTCGCTATCTGATAACGACTACTCCGCGAC
>DAOWNS010000138.1 GCA_030642465.1 Candidatus Thorarchaeota archaeon
CTGAGATTTCCTATTAAGGTCGTAATGGAATGCTAGAACCATCCGCTAGGATGCGTGAATAGGAAACAGTTCGCCTTTTCATTATTCCAAGATTGATTCATTTTCAGCGAACACTTGTTAGGTCTGCTGAGCAATCCTTTTATGGCAACTTTGGTTGAAATCGCTCCACCGGGACGTAGCTCAACCTGGCAGAGCAATGGACTGTAGATCCATGTGTTGCCGTTTCAAATCCGGCCGTCCCGACCATTATCCGATCTTCTGTCTTCCTGCTTTCTCTGTTTACCAAATCTATTGATTACAAATGGTTTCAAGATAGGTACAACTAGAATGGCCAAAAAGCCAAGGCCAGCGAGAGTGACCAAGTTTGCCAAACTCGTGACAACAACATCTACCGAAACTCTGTCTGTACCCAAATAGAATAGCCTAACCATGAATCCAGTGACAAAGACAGGTATATAGCTCACATCTGCCCAACCAAATGTGAAGCTTACTTCACGTTGTCCTTCAAGACGGATTGCCGCTTCAATGACTACTTTTGTGGGATATTGATAGAATACTAACGCCCATACACGACAATCATCAGGAGTCGCAGAACTGTCAAATTCAACTATCACACTCACGGATTCACCATAGAACATTCTGAGAGGAATGTCAACACTCCCCGAACTGGAATCCCAAGGACCGATATCAAAAGTATGCTGACTGCTCCATAGTGGAAATCGTATCGGTAGAAAATTCCCGCTGAGAAACAATAACATACCTACAACAAGAAGCCACTGCGGCCGTGACAGGCGTTTCACCATCAACTCCCAGTTATAGTATGAAATCTTCTCTTATAATTCAACAGTCAGTCAATTCGATGTACCATCTCCGTGTCCTAGACCTCCAAAAAGATGTAGATCCATCGGTTGCCGGTTCAAATCCAGCTGTCCCGACCACTATTTCGGTATCCTACTAATCCAAGAATTCTGTCACATCATCGACAGATAATCTAGGTCTGGGTCCTAGATTCGCATCTGACCATCCCACAGTAATTGCTGCAAGTAGTTTCCAAGGTTTCTTGAAGTAGTCAACGATAGCTTCGGATGTATAGAGGACATCCCCAATCCAGCAGGTTCCAAGCCCAAGTGCATGAGCTTTCAATAACAGATTTTGAATTGCCGCGGACACACCATGAATCTCAGTAGTCCATCCCAGCTTGTTCGTATTCCAAACCACAATGACCACTGGCGCTTTTTTCATCATTGTGCATGAGCCATATGAAGAACCCACATCAAAGGTTAGTTTGTCAAGTTCACTTCTGTACATATCTGTAAACTTGTTTTTAGATTCACCAGTAAGTACAGTGAACCTCCATTGCTGACCATTCTTAGCACTGGGCGCAAACGTTGCTGCTTCAATGATCTCTCTGACTAAATCCCCTTTTACATCGTCTTTCTTGTATGTCCTAATACTTCGGCGCCCCTTGATAGCCTCATCAATGCTCATCATGCTATTCAACACCTTCAGGAAGATGAACCAAGAAACTGCACTCCAAGTCACCTTTGAGTACTGACTTGACAACCTCCACTTTCAAGGGCTGATCCAAAGCTACCTCCCAAGGCTGCTTAGTGAAACCTGCACTACAATAGCAAAATGTGGGCGAAACCTCAACATCTCCCGCCTTGATAGATTCTCTAGCCCATGGACAGTGGCAGCAATAGTATCGTTTCATCATCTCGTCAGTTTCTGCAAGATACTCTTTGGTCATATACGGAATCTTTGTGTGATAGATTTTGTTACCTTTTCGCACACCAGTCAGAATTTCCGGTCGGCTCTTAACGAAGTCAATCACCTCATCAGTAATCTCCTGATTGAAGAACGGCGTACCTTCGTCCCTATGTTTCTCCAACTGAGCGATGGCTTTCGCTCTCCTTCTTTCTATGTATTCATCGATATTCTTAGCCCTAAGGTATTCATTTCTCTTCTCGAGATGGTACTCTTTCGGTATTCCATGAGCAACTTCAGATAGGACCATCTTGCACGTTTCAGCGTCAACCACAGCTTCCAGCTTGTCCACTACAGTTTGTGTGATCTTGGGTTTCTGAGAGGGCGGCAAACCCAGTGGCGGCAGTTCAATTCCACTGAAGACTTCATCCCGTTTCTCTTCGCCAGCAATATCACCCAGCTTTTGATAGAGCACGTCTATGACATCGCCTCCATCAATCAACCCAAAAAACGACACGTAAATGTCATTATTCTTCACAAAGAGTCCGTACCTAGCCAACGCAACAAAGTTGTCGTATGTATTAGCTCCCTCCTTGATTAGCACGGTCGAGAATTTCGCCACATCTTCTGATGTCGCTGACTCGAGCGTCTTTGACTGGTCAAGACCCTTCAGGAAATCTTCGAACTTCTCTGCGATTGAAATTGACTGCATCAACTGTTCTTCAGAGCTTTTTCGTTCTTGTAGAAATTTGCGAAATCCTTCTTTGTCCAACTGATTCACCTTTGAACTGGACCTGCTGGCACCCTATTTATCCTAATGAAGACAAAGGTCATAGCAAGTCTGGATATGTCGGAACAAAGGATTCCAAGGAGAGATATCTACAGTATCCCTGCCAGTATTACTAGCAGTTTTAGTACTCAACTCGGACACGAAATAGTGGTGTAAAACCGATTTGAGAGCGATAGAGAATAAGGTCAAGCAAGGTCTCTGCGAGAAGGGCATTCCATGTCAGTCGGTCTTCAGAATGCCAGACATGGAGGATTACAGAATCCTTCTCTCCTTCAATTCAAAGGACAGTCGACGCCTAACAACCATGAGAGTGAAGAGGGCACTCAATTCTCTGGGTGTCGGGGAGTTCAAAGTGCCTACAGACTTTCAAAGACTGAGCGCGTCATTCCTGCATCTTGAGATTGCGCTTGGGGCACGTACAGAACGTACAATCACACCAACCGCACGCTAGATGACTTCCGTAGCAGTGATATAGCACCTGTTTTCAGAATACATTGGTGAAGCAAAGTCATGGATCTTGGATTGAAGAACAAGACCATTCTTGTAACCGCTGCTTCTCGTGGTCTTGGCTACGGGGCAGCTAAGGCACTTGTCGAAGAAGGTGCCAAAGTCATAATTTGTGGGCGATCCGAAGAATCTCTGAAGAATGCTATTGCATCATTGGGTCCCAATTCACAATACTTCGTGGCTGATGTTTCCAAATCAAAAGATATCACAGAACTAATCGATCACGTGAAACAAGCCACTCAGAAGCTAGATGGCCTATTTGCAAACGCCGGCGGTCCTCCTCCTGGGACCTTCTCGGATCTATCTGATGAGCATTGGAAATCAGCATTCGAGCTCACGTTGATGAGCTCTGTTAGACTGACTCGGGAAGCTCTCCCACTCCTACGAAATTCGGACTCACCATCCATTCTGTATAGCACCTCAATTTCAGTCAAGGAGCCTATTCAGAATCTACTACTCTCAAATGCAATGCGTCCTGCAGTTGTCGGCATGATGCGAACGATATCAGATGAAATCGGACCTGAGGGCATCCGTGTCAACGCAATCTGTCCAGGTTATGTCTACACCAAGCGTGTAGACGAGCTTCTGGCTAAGTCTAGGGAAGGAAGTTCTTCCGCCAAGGATGCAATAGAAGCAAGGATTCCTCTCAAACGGATGGGCACTCCGGAGGAATTCGGAGCAGTTTGTGCGTTTCTACTCAGTCCAGTGGCAAGCTATGTGCATGGAGCGTTACTACTAGTCGATGGCGGACTCTATAGAGGCATGATGTAGTTTGATTACAGGCTGAGGCCAAAATCTGTCGGGTCCCCTCGGCCAAGAATCAATAGAGCTTTCTTTGCGTAATTACAGACCTGCTCATCAGAATCATTTAGCAGTGTTTCTAAACTTGCAGCTGCTGGTGGGTAGGGTGATACACCCATAGCCCAAGCCGCGCTTCGTCTAACATCAGTTTCAGATGATGTCAGCAGCTCTGCAATTGCTCTAAGGATTATTTCGGACCGTTTCTCAACCAGCAGACGAATCATCCTAACTTGCTCATCTGGAACTGTGTTTCGCATTACGTCTGCTAGTCCCTGCAATGCATGCGAGTCATTCATGTCTCTCAATCCTCGAATCGCCCAGTCGCGGACTAGTTCATCATCATCTTCCAGTGCAGCTAACAGACAATTCACAGAATCTGGAGACCCAATGGTACTAAGTGCCCATGCGCCCGATTGACGAATCTCAACCTCAGAATCGCCGAGAAGTGCACAGAGAGCTCCAATACTTTCACTATCTTCTATTTTCGTCAGACCATATACTGCCTCCTTGCGGAGATTTACATCCTCTGACGAGTTTCTAGCCATGTGTCTTAGCACTCTACCATATCTCTTGGAATCAGTGCTTGCGAGAATATGAACTGCCCATTTTCTCGCTTGGAATTCCCCATCCCTATCATTGAGAATCTGCAAGACCTGATCATTGAGTGAGTCCACTCTGGTCCTGTAGCCTGCCTGAAGCCCTTGCAAACGCACTTTTGGGTCTTGGTCAATAATAGCCAGCTCAACTACCATTGTGGCTAATTTATCATTCAATAGGTCAATCATATCGATTATTCGGTATCTTATGTTAGATGTAGTATCACCATTCTCAGCGAATACATCCGCAAGGAATTCTTCAAATTCCTCCGAGTGCAAATTCATGTACTCTGCAATCTCGCAACGCCTGGTTGGGTTGTAGTCATCCCCTAGATGTCTTAGCACTGCAATCACAATCCTATCAGCAATGATGCGCTCTTGTTAGCTTTTTCCTCATGGCACGTTAGTATATCTTGAATGCAACTGCATGTGGCTGTTTCCACTGCGTCTTGTTTGGATCGAATTTCAAGACCGTATGATACGCTGCCATCTGGAAAGCAATAGCATTTGGTATAGTCTGTGCAAGTGATGTCCGTAGTTCCAGCTCATCACCAGCGTAGAGATGATATGTTTTCATTTTGAGGGTTTTCGTGAGGACGTTCATATATGATATGTCATCAGAAGTGACAGGGTTATCAGAAACTAACACTGCGCGATCATCGTCATTAATCGAGAGGGCATAGTGATGCTGAATCTCTTCCCGCCTGCCCAAGATACTCTTTACCAGAGAATACTCGTTGAACTTCATATGGCCAATCATCGCTGCAACGTAGTTCGGGCCTTCTGAGATCAAATAGAGGGGTTTTCCAACGTCTATCATCTCAAGAATGTCCTTTCCTTTCCTATCTGCCCAGACAACAAGCCTCTTGCCAAGTTTTTCCAATCGTGTTACATCATTGTTCAATTGCTCATCAGCCGCATTTGACAATCCTCCTGCTGCCTTGAGCAAATAGGCCATTGCGGTAGTTGTGGGCGATGATGGGCTGATGTTATACGA
>DAOWNS010000097.1 GCA_030642465.1 Candidatus Thorarchaeota archaeon
ATCTCTCCGGACCGATTATCAACTCTGAGCTACGAATGGACGACTTCTATCACTCTGTGATTGATGCGCTTGAGAAACAAGGAATTACTGTCTTTGCTCCTCAGTTTCTTCCTCCTGTCGATTCAGTTCACGTTTACAGGCGTGATGTTGATCAAGTTTCTAAATCTGACCTTCTCATAGCTGAGGTTTCACACGCATCACTTGGTGTTGGAATGGAGATCATGCTAGCAATCCAGCTCAAGAAGCCCATACTCCTATTCCGTCACAAAAATGCAAGGCCTCTTTCCTTAATGGTCAAGAGTGCAGATGGCACAGCTTTGTTTGAGTACAGTGATTTGAGTGAAGTCGTAAACGTGCTAAATACGCGCTCTCTCAATGACCTGATTGTAGCACAGTGTCCATCGTGTGATTCTCAAGTAGTTGAAAAAGCTGGAACTATGATGATATGCACACAATGTGAAAAGAAGCATAGGGTGTGAAGCAATGCAAGATATTCCTGAGAACTCCGTCGATCGTACACGAGTCACACTCCTGCTTCTTCTTTCGATATCAATGGTTTCTAGCGCCAGTGTTCTGGTTAAGATGAGTGCCTCAGATGCTCTTGTTATCACATTCTGGAGAACCCTCTATGGCGCCATTATGATGGCCTCAATCGGGGCTGTGAAGCGTGATTTGTCTGAGTTCCGGGGGCCTGTTTTGAAAAAGAATTGGGTGTGGCTCGTGTTGATTGGATTCATCCTCTCGCTACATTTTTCCACTTGGTTTACATCGCTGAAGCTTACTACGATTGCAGCCAGTGTAATGCTGGTGCACACAGCGCCCATCACTACCGCGATTCTGTCCACGGTGATTCTTGGAGAGTCTCTCAGGCGAAAATCATGGGCGGGGATACTAATTGCAGTAACAGGATCCATTTTTCTTACTTGGAGCAGCTTAGTTGCTGAGGGCTCGGGTGCATTTCTGGGAAACGTGCTTGCACTTCTGAGTTCTGTCTTTCTCGCAATCTATTTTATCGGGGGTCGGAAGTACGCTAAGGGCTTGCCAAATTCAGTATACACTACGGTAGTTTATTCTTCAGCTGCACTTGTTACATTCGTCTTCTGTGCGATTCTAGGAATTAATATTCTCGTTCTCGACCCCTTCGAGATAGCCATCTTCTTGGCCCTGGCAATATTCCCCACTGTTCTCGGACACTCGGTGAACAATTATCTTCTCACACTAGTTCCGGCATACATTGTTTCTGCCGCAGTTCTAGGTGAGCCTATAGGTGCCACAATTCTAGGATACTTCGTTCTCGGCGAACAACCGCCGGCGATGACCCTAGTTGCCTTTGCAATAATCTTGTTCGGTGTGATGCTTGTAGTGTCTGGGATGGCCCAACGGGAGCGAAACAGTGTCTTATCCCTTGATGACACCAATGGGACGTAGTCTCACTACTTTTGTAGCGATTCCCAAATCATCTGACACGCGCACCACTTCATCAACATCCTTGTACGCACCTGGCGCCTCCTCCGCAATCACCGTCCCCCTGGACGCCCTGACTATGATACCTTCCTTCTCGAGCTTATCTTGAACTTCTTTTCCGAAGAATTGCCTCTTAGCTCTGCTTCTGCTCATGAAGCGGCCCGCACCATGGGCGGTTGAGCCAAATGTAAGTTCCATTCCCTTCTGGCTTCCAACAAGGATGTATGAAGCTGTGCCCATCGTTCCAGGAATGAGTACAGGTTGACCAATGCTCTTGTACTTGGCTGGAGTTTCGGGATGACCGGGCGGGAATGCTCTTGTCGCTCCTTTTCGGTGGACCAAGACTTTTGTCCTCTTTCCTTCGATATCGTGCTCCTCAACTTTGCCGATATTATGAGCAACATCATAGACCAAGCGCATGTCTAGGTCCTCGGCGGATTGACGGAACACATCTGAGAAAACCTCTCGTGTCCAATGCATCATCGTCTGTCTGTTTGCCCACGCGTAGTTGGCGGCAGCACTCATGGCTCCCAAATACGCCTGTCCCTCGGGTGAGGTCGTAGGGGCACTGCAAAGCTCCCTATCTGGAACATTGATGTTATACTTCCTCATCGCATGAGTCATCGTCTTGATGTAGTCACCACAGACTTGGTGACCAAGGCCTCTGGAACCGCTGTGAATCATCACAGTGACTTGTCCCTTGTGAGTGATACCAACGGTCTTTGCAGCGTTTTCATCATAGATTTCGTCCACCAGTTGAATCTCTAGGAAATGGTTTCCCGAGCCCAGAGTGCCAACTTGTTTCCTTCCTCTCTCCTTCGCGTGTGGTGACACCTTGGTTGGATCCGCAAGTTCAAGGCGCCCTCCTGCCTCCGTGTGCTCAAGGTCTTCATCCCATCCATAACCCTCATTTACAGCCCATTTGGCACCATCTCTCAACACGCCATCGACGCCTGCTTTTCCTGCAAGCATTATCTTGCCGGATCTACCGACTCCAGTAGGCACGTTTTGGAAGAGAGAATCGACCAGGTTTCTCAGCTTCGGTCGAACATCTGATTCATTCAGATTGGTTGTTAGGACCCTGACACCGCAGTTTATGTCGTAACCAACACCGCCTGGCGATATCACTCCCGTTTCGTAGTCTGTAGCCGCTACCCCCCCGATTGGGAACCCATACCCTTGGTGACCATCAGGAAGGATTGTACTATGTGAGTAGATTCCGGGGAGACATGCCACATTCACACCCTGCGCGAACGTCTTATCCTGTTTCATTTTCTTCATTAAGGACTCAGACGCATAGACTCTGACCGGAACTGTCATGCATGGCTGGGTGTTCTTGGGAATTTCATACACGTTCTCGGCTATCTTTTTTATTTCCAAATGTGCCACATCCGGTTCTTATCGCAGGGCCTCTCTAATTCGCTATAAGGCTTGTGAAACCTAATGACCGTTACGCTTTATTAACGGGCTTACCTTTGGGGCGGGCAGGCTACATAGCCTAGTAAAAACGGAGGATTGATGCATCAGGTGCCGAAAGTGCGATTGACTGCAATGGTAACTACCCACGGCTGAAGCTGTAAAGTCAAGAAGGATGACCTGTTCCATCTTCTGGAGTCTGCGAATCTCCTCGAGCTTGGACCTGAGTGCGCTGGAGATATCGGCGATGATGCAGTCGTGCGGATTGTCGATGAAAACATCGCAATTGTGGAGAATGTTGATATCTTCACACCGATTCATGACGACCCCCATACTCAAGGCGAGATAGTCGCATGCAACGCATCAAACGATATCTTCGCCATGGGCGCTACTGACATCCTATCGCTCCAAGCATTCCTGGCGTACCCCAAAAACCTCCCCGAGGAGGTTGTAGTTGGTGTTCTCAAGGGGATGAGTGATTTCATGAATCGCATCGGCGCGAAGGTGTCGGGCGGTCAAACAATCATAAATCCAGTGCCTGTCTTCGGAGGAATCTGTCTGGGAGTAACACATCCTAGAAATATCGTCTACTCAAGTGGTGCAAAGGTTGGTGATGTGGTTCTTCTCACAAAGCCACTTGGGATCCAGCCAGCCATGAGATCCTACAGAGACCTCAAAGATGAGAAGCGTGATGCGCTACTTACGGAATTCAAAGAGCCGGATCTCATTCGCATGCAGGATACTGCAGTACGAGTGATGACCCAGAGCAATCTTGAAGTGGCGCAGGCGATGAACAAAGTGGGAGCTCATGCCGCTACGGACATCACCGGATTCGGACTCTTGGGACATGCAAGCAATGTCGCTATTATGAGCGGTGTTGATGTGGTTATTGATACAATGCCAGTGATTCCGGGAACACTCAATCTTGCTACCTTCTTTGGGCACAGACTCTCTGAAGGGATGGGCGCTGAAACTGCTGGCGGCATGCTGGTGTTTCTGCAACCAGAGGTTGTAGATGACTTCCACGGAATTCTTCGTAGTGTCGGTCTTCCATCTTGGACTGTTGGCAAAGCTTTGAAGCCGAAGGGTACGCCCAAAGCCCGATTGGCAAAGGGTGTTCAGTTTATCGAAACCGAGTTCCTATGAAACCATCTAAAACAGTTGATTGATGGTCGAGGACTGTCGCTGCGAGCGGCCGGTCTCATCCCATCTTATGCTCTATTCTGTGCCGCTGTAGATATCTGGATTTTTCAGTCAATGATATGGTTAAGCTTGTCGAATAGCTTGGTTATGCCTCTTAGAGAGCTGAGATCAAAGTCTGGGTCGATGAACTTTCTAATCTCCGCGAACTCCTCTTCTTCAATATCATGAAAAAGCCAGAAATCTTCAGTGGGTATTTGTTTGGATTCTGACATCGCAACTTTCACCCTAATTATATCCTCATATACTACTTCGGCATTTGCCGATATAACGTTTTTGTTATCCGTGTTCCTCTCGATGGTGTGCTAGGAGCCTACAGAGGAGTAGAGCACGGCAAATCATTTAACACGCAATCAGCTACTTGGAAATTGACGCAATGAGAGACGAGTGTGGGTGATAACGAATGAAGATTGTAGTTACAGGGCCATATGGATCAGGCAAGAGCCAGGTTATACATCACATCACTAACGGTGCCTGCATCAATATAGAACGAAGGGGTACAACCATTGCCATGGACCACGGCCTTGCGGATGTTGATGGACTCAGCGTCTTCTTGTTTGGCACACCTGGACTCCTTCGATTCAGAACAATGAGGAAGATTCTGAGCGAGGGTGCTGATGGCATAATATTCGTTGTTGACTCTGTTGATCCCGAATCTGATGCACGTGCCAAGCTTTTCTTCAGAGAGATTGCGTTTTTCCTTCCAGGCGTTCCTTGTGTTGTTGCTGCAAACAAACAGGACCTAAGCGCGGCTCGACGGGTTACTCAGCTGCGTAAGAAGATGAGCTTCCTAGCAGGTCTTCCTGTGATTCCGATTTCGGCCAAAACTGGTAAGAATGTTGATAGTATGCTGCGAACACTGCTGTACCTAAGCATGATGCAATGGAGCACAGTTTTTTCCACTTTCGCAGAACACAGTGGCAAGAAGAGTGGTTTAAAGAAGTTGATGAAGGACTTGAACCTACCCCGCGAGGAAGCAGTAGGTTACCTGCGAAGATTTGAGTTGCGAAAACTACTTGAGGTGGCAGTGGGCGACGAGAGCTTCACCGTGAAAGATCCAATTCGTCCTCTGCTTGAGAATCCCGTCTTGATAATGAAACGTTGACGGTCATGGAGAAAGAATCAAAAGCGGGATAGACCGCAACCTACTCAATTGGTGAGGCTATTGAGCGACAAACCCTCCTCTGATAACATAGGTCCTGCAGAACTTTTAGAGCAAGCTGTTGCAGCAGTTGACGGAGACGACAAGTCGGAAGCTGCGAAACTATTCAATACAGCCGGCAACATCTACATGGCTGTAACTGAGTTTCAAGAAGCTGCCAATAGCTTTGAGCGGTCCTTGGAAATCTATCAAGGTCTCAAGGATGACAGTGGAATAGGTGATGCCATGTACAATCTTGGTGTTGCTCAAATCAACCTTGAGCAATGGGATGCGGCTATAAAGGCGTGCGAAGCATCCATGAAGATTTTTGAGAAGGCAGAAAATAAGGACGGAACTGCTGACGCGATGTATGGACTTGCGCTTGCTCGTCTTGGGTTGGGCGATTTTGATGAAGCAATGAACTACTTCAAGAAAGCGCAGCGAGTATACAAAGCCATTGGGAACGATCAAGCTGTCGCAGTTACGCTAATGGACATCGGCACTGCTCAGGCAGATAAGGAGAACTTGGAAGCCGCCTCAAAAACACTCACAAAGGCACTCAAGATCTACAAGGATCTCGATGACATAACGGGCATAGGTACTGCTCATTCATTGCTAGGGGATATCGCAGAGCTGAAAAACAATCAAAAGAAATCTGCTGAGCATTTCGTCAATGCAGCTCAATGCTACCTGGATGCTAAAATATACGACATTGCACGCGAAGTCGTGGAACGGGCTGAGGCGAAGATGTGGGACGTGCCCAAAGCCACTCGCCGGCGACTTCGGCGTGTCATTGATGACATCAAGGACGCTCTTCCCGAAGAAACCGACGAAGCCGTTGATGATGATCTACTTGACGTATCCGACCTGGAATAGGCAATATGGGTCCTGTGCGAATCAAAATGTGAAGCATTCCAGCAAGAAAACTCTATTTGTGCCGCTGCAGGCTTTATCTTGAATCCACATTCGGAGTTGCTCATGGATGACGTCTCTCAGTAAGCCAATCATGGTCTTTCTTGCAATCGCATTGCTCTTCGCTCCTATCGCCCTATTTCCGAATCATGCATCAATGCAACAAGAAATGAGGATGTCGCGCCCTAACTTGTTTGCCCCATTTGAGCTTGCGCAAAACGAATCAGCCCCGGTTCCGCTGCGCAGAATTGGCTTCGTGGCCAATGATCCACATTCCTATTTGGATGACTTTTCATACATTGCGGCTGTGCCTGGTTCTGTATTCACGGACGTAGATACTGGTGCCCGATACATCTCACCGCTACTCCTTACAGATGGCTCTGATTCTGAAACCTGGCTGATCCAGGACTGGGTCGAGTATCTGGATGGAGATGGGGGCTTGACTCAAGCCATCAGCATTGGTGACTTCACAGATTCTGATATCTTGGAAATTCAGTCTCTCATTGGAACCAAAGTTTTCCCTAGGTTCTCTGGTGCGACATCAGCAGATGTGGCGGCACAGTTGGCAGTTTCAGATTGGGCGTCGTCAGAGATTGCTGTCTTCGCTCTTGCCGGCGAGGATTTCGGAGCACCCACTATAACATCCGGCGAAGCATCCCATACATTTCAGAATTTGAAGACAGAACTGGAAACGATTGATTCTGAAGTGACTTCAATCTCCCCCGTAAGTATTCCTTTCTCTCCTCCATCCAGTGCGGGATGGCTTGAGGGTTCGTGCAATTGGAGCAGTGCGGA
>DAOWNS010000048.1 GCA_030642465.1 Candidatus Thorarchaeota archaeon
CTTACGTTCACTCAATCAGCCATTCAAGTAAGGAGCCCAAGTAATGCCCAAAGCAGTTTTTTCAATTTGGTGGGATGACACACTTGGACCAATGGTGGGCAGGGCTTATCCCGAAGAAGAGGAACTGAAGGGTGAGGAAGCTTTGGTCATCTTCATGGGGCATGGAGTAAACCAGGAAGCTCAGCTCGGCTACACAAAAATGAAGAAAGGACTTATTGTTTCTTACTTGGAAGCACCCAACTGCATCGCAGTCCTCCTTGATGATGATGATGACCCGCTCATCATAGAGCGGAATCTAGTGCGTCTAGTAAGTGAAATCAACTTTAATGCAGACAACTGGGATAGCGAGATAAAACATGCTTACGAGCGGCTTAAGGAACTCCTCCAAGATACGCGTGGCAAAGAGCTTCTTTCCGATCCAGGGATTCAAAGAATGGTCAAAGACATGATCGACGGCAGATTGACTGCGATCAAACCAAAGCATGTCATGCGGGGAATTATCAGGTATCCAGAGGCCGCAGATTACCTAGGTCAAGATGTTGAAGAAGTGACTCGTAAGCTCAAAGATCTAAACAATGAAGGCATTATTGTTCCAAAGACATTTGGTAGAAGAATCGAATGTACTCAATGTGGAAGCTCCGAGGTCAATGTAAATCTCCTCTGCCCGAAGTGCGAGTCCAGCGATCTGCACAAAGTCTACACTGCGTACTGCCCTCATTGCAGTGAGCAATTCCATACGGTAGTCGCTGACGATTTATCAGAGGTGTTGTGTCAGCATTGCAAGACTGCTATCAGGGTGGATGAACTAGCAGTCATTGCTGTTGAACCCCTATGTAACAAATGTGGAACTGCATCCGATGAGCCAAAAATATCGTTGTCCTGCAATGTGTGCGGAAAGAACATGAAAGGTATTGACCTTCTCGGTGGCACAGGCCTTGCTTACTATCCCAAGCACCAATCCAAATAGGGTCTAAATGAGCCGCAATGGAGATGACCGGATTAGCAACGTTCTATGAATCGCGGCTCGATAAACCGAAATGATACAATTGCTCATAACTCAGCTTCTGTTCCTCTTGCGCGTCGGCTTTACAGTTCTCTTCAAAATCTTGCGGGCATCGCTGATTATCTTCTCAGCCCGTGCCAAACTAAGACCGTCAATTTTCTCTGCAAGCCGTTTCGGAGTTTCTCCGGACAGCTGTGCTGCAGATTCGTACCCAGCACGTCGAAGCTTCCTCTCAAGGTTTGGACCGACTCCAGGCACTCGCCTAAGCGGCAGCATCTTAGCGAAGTCATCTCCAAGTATTTCGCTCATATCTTTGTCACTAACCTCACTTATCTCAGCACCAGCATCCAGCACATCCAGCTGTGATCGAATGGAAGCAAAATCATCACGACCAACAAAAGCATCTACGGTCCGTTTGACCTGTCGATCATCAAAGTTCAAGGCCAACTCTTCCATCTCAATCTCTCGACCTAAAATCTCCGGCAGAGGTCCAATCATATACAGGGCGATGAGAGAAAGGAATACTGCTACATTGCCTCCGACCGCTGCGAGTTCCACGGGGGCAAGGAATGAGAACCCAAAGACTGTGGCCTCAAGATCCACCGCCCAGAAGAGAGCCATATAGCCTAGAAAGAAGAACCAAATGAGGGAGAGCCTTAGACCCTTGGTCTTCGAAGGACCAAGTTCTGACCAAATAAGTAGCAAACAAAGACCCAGTATAAATCCTTCAATGAACCGTTCGAATACCAGTAGACCAGCAACCCACGCTATGATGCCATCAACGAAGAAGAGTTCATACATCGCAGACCCGAAAATCGTTAACAGACCCATCAGCAGGATCAATGTACTGAATGCACTTTTTCGTCCTTTGAAGTCTGCAAGAAATCCGGCACTAACAACGCCGACAATTAGAATACCTACCTCGAAAATCCCAAAACCTACCGTCTGGCTCAGAGTTCCCAATCCTTCCGCCTGAAATCTAAGCTTTGCAACGAAAAACCACAGCATATGAGCGGCCAGGATTAAAATCATTGGACGAAAGTACTTCATTACCAAGCCCTGCACAGCTAATGGAGCTTGGTCGAGTTTCCAGGGTCGCAACGTTACAGCGGCTATCACAGCAACAAATGAAATCATTGCTGGAAGCAACAGGTCACTCGCCATGAAAACAACTCCCATAGCAGATAAGAGATAGTAGACAAGAAAGGTCACAAGTGCAGATGCAAGAAAAGCAGCATCAACCCTTCCGCGAAACTTAACGACTACGGTCCGATTCAGTTGGACGGTCCAGCTTACCATTAGAAACGCAAGACATGCAAACGAAGAAATCACAAGTGCAATTTCTATTTGGGGAGAGTGCTCATTCGGGAATCCAATCAACGAACCCAGCAGGCCCACGATAGCTGGTGTCAATGCGCTCATATACATCAGGATATCCTTTCTTCGAAGCCTGTCAACGACAAAGCCGGCGACTGGTAATGAGAAGACTGCCGCTAAGGCGCCAAAACCAAGTAACCCATGATGTTCCAGCAGCGTCATTGGTAGTAGTGACCCCTCTATTACCTTGACAATCACCAGCATTGCAAAACCAACACTGGGAGAGAATAGCAGATACGTTAGAGCGGTTCTTAGTGGAAACTCCCTGTACTCGAGCATATACGTCACCTTTCGCGGAGCGTTACATGGGTCGGCATGCAAGTCAATATGGACTTTTCGGGCAATACTCACGTAGATGAATGGTGCAATTCCTACGACTGAAGAAAGCAATACCTTAAAGACAGAATGCTACGGGCGAAGAAGCAAGGAGATGTGTTAGTTGGCTGACAGGCTTGGAGTTCAAGAGTTCATGGTAATCACTTCAGGAGGATTACCAATCTTTCATTACTCGAGAACCGATGTTCGCAAGATGGACACTCTCTTGTCAGGCTTTCTTAGTGCTATCACAAGCTTTGCCACAGAATTCGGTGAGCGATCCATCCGAAGCTTGACGTTCGAAGGTTCCGAATTATTATACGAGCAATTCAATCCCGATTTCCTCTTCATTTTCTTGGTTGATAATCATGCGTCGAAGAAAGTGCTTAGAGCAATCTTGAGGGAATTGAGCCGCAAGTTCATGGCTAGGTATGAAACTGAATTGAGAATGGAAATACCAATCCTAGATGTCTTCGAAGATTTTAGGAATGAAGTTCGAGGTGTTTTCCTGTACTACGAAGGTGTGCTGATAATCATCTCCAATCTTAGCGCTTATGTTATCCCGACAGTTCGAAAGGAAATTCTCGACGTTGCAATAAGAACAGGTGGTTTCCTTGATGAGCTACACCGAGACTTTGGAAGCTTGGGCGCTCGTATTCTCACGGCAATTGATGGCGACAGTTCAATCCATAGCATTACGGAAAAACTGAATATCGAGCAAGATGCTGTTTCAGAAGTGATAGAGTACTTGGCCATCAGAGGGGTTCTAAAAATCGCCAAGATGTGCCCGATAATCAAGGGTGAAGATGCTAGGTTCAATGCGTTCCTTGACTTGATAGGATTACCAAGTAAAGAATACCAACTGCTGGAAAGAGCAAAACATCTTTGCAACGGTGAAAGGTCGGTTGTGGATGTGAGCGACCGATTAGGAGTGACAGCCGAACGCTTATTCGAAGTTCTTACGAAGCTGGGAACGGAAGTCAATTGGAGTTACATAGAGGTCAGCGGTTTGGCAGATGAGGCTACCGCTAGCTAAGAAATACTTCGGAATCTTGCTTGATTCATCTGAGTCACTCGTCTGCACAAATCTATAAGTAAGTTTAATTCAATTGGCACAGGTTCGCGGCGCCGGAGGCTATTGCCTTGGTTAAGGAGATAATCGTTCTACGTGAAGGTGGTATTCTCATTTTCCACTACAGCGTTTTGGGAACGAAGAAACTCGACGAGCTTGTAGCTGCGTTCCTATCAGCTGTGGGTTCGTTCGCTGAAGAGGTTGGCCAAGATCAGATCAGAGTAATGTCCTTCTCTTCGAATAAATTAGTATGGGAGCGAAAGGGTGACCTGTACTTCATTGCACTCGTAGCTGAGGAGGATAGCGGCGAGATACACCGGGTAATTCTGAAAGACATTGCCGAGCAGTTTGTCAGTTTGTTCTACAGCGAGCTGCTAAAGGATCTCCCGGACCCAAGGGTGTTCAGGCCCTTTGCGGACATGGTCGAGTCGACACTTCAGAAATTCGATGGGGTTCCTGGGCTTGCCAGGCGGTATCGAACGGCATTGCTTCCAGCAGATGACATTAGAAGTCTGAAAGCAACCCTATCAGAGATTGAACTGAATCGAGACATCATGCGCGGCGGCATGATTACTTGGGACGGTTACGTTGTAGTTTCCAACTTGAGAGCGTATGAGCTTGAAGCTGTGCTCGATCTCACGCCACCTTTCGTTAGTTCCGAGTCACCAGAAATAGTCAAGATGGTGGAGCACTCATGTCTTGACCCATCCAATTCATTCATGCTTATCAGAGTAAGAAACAAGGGAGTCTGCGCGTTTGTTGTTGCACTAGGACTCTCAGAGAAGACGTATGTAGAACTCGTAAGCCCCTTCGTAACACGTCTGCAAATGACCAGCTTTTTTGACATCAAGAGATTTGACCCCGAGAGAATGGAAAGACCGATAGCATTCTATGAATACGATGCGGTGGTTCCTGCGCTTCCGCTAGACGATGTAAAGCGCGACTCGGTAATTGTATTTGCGAATATGTCAGACGAAATGCGCAAGGCGGGGCATTACATCATCAACTCTCTTGGGGGCAATAGAACAATATCGGAAATCCAAGAGAACAGCGGTCTGGAGCGCGAACAGACCAACGAGATACTGGCTCAGCTTATTGCGAAGGGATTGGTTCGCATAACAAAAATATTCCCATCCATGGATGAGAGGGATGATCGCTTTTCGGCGTACCTTGAGGTCATAGGAATTAAGAAAAGGGACTTCGATGTTGTTGACGTTGTCTGGCGCCATTGTACAGGAAGCCGCTCAATCCGAGAAATATCAGAGAGGACTCAAATTCCTGCCTCAAGAATACTTGAGGTTCTACGAGCGCTCGGCGGCTACGTCACATGGGAGAAAGAACGAATCATAAGTCATGTCAGGTGAAATATAATGACGGGAGAGATCATCAGCATACATAGTTTTCGTGGAGGAACAGGGAAATCCAATATCGCTGCCAACCTGGCTGCAGTAATGGCTCTTGACGGCAAGAGGGTTGCAGTCATGGACACAGATATGGCTTCACCCGGCATTCACGTGATCTTTGGCATGGGCAGAGAAAAGATGAAACACACCCTCAACGATTACTTGAGAGGTGAGTGTGACATAGGCGCCACATGCGTCAACATGACACAACGACTTGGAATCAAAAAGGGGAAACTATTCCTAATCCCAAGCTCAATGACAGCAACCGACATCACGCGGATTCTTAGGGAAGGCTATGAAGTGAGCGACCTCAGAAGAGGCTTCGCCGACGTACTGAAAGTCAAGGATCTTGATTATCTGATTATCGATACTCACCCCGGCCTTGACCGGGAAACGCTCCTCTCAATGGCAACGGCGGATTATCTCTTTGTTGTAGCGCGGATTGATGAACAGGACTTGCTCGGAACTGCCGCAACTCTTAGTGTCGCCCGGAAACTGCAGGTTCCTGACATTCATATCGTGATAAACAAGAAGCCGGGCATTTACGAAGACAAAGCCATTATCAAAGAGGTTGAGAGGAAGTTCAAGACAAAGGTCGCCACAATAATTCCTCTATTGCCGCTCCTGATTGAGGTTGGCAGTAGATATGTTGTGACACTGAAGCACCCAGATAATGAGTTTACGAAGCGCATCACTGACCTCTACAACATTATTAACAAATGATGATTCATGAGCTGCGCAGGATTATTTCGAATCTGCGTTGCAGGATACTGCAAAAATCTCAGCGGTTTGTGCAATGCAACAGTACTTCTATAGGCGCACTATATCACCTTAGTACCATTTGGAGCTCGCTGATATGGAGATTAACGTACGTCTCGCAACAGCACATGATAGAACCGCACTCAAGGAGTTCTACTCCAGAGAAGGAATTAGGTTCCATGACCTATCTTCTCAGAATGCTCTGCTGACCCAAGGTGCAACAAAGGAAACGATGTATGTGGTGGCGGTTGCAGGGGATCAAGTTGTCGCATCACTAAAGCTCGACGTGAAGAAAGATCCATCCATCGGCTTGGTTGGATATATTCAACATTTCGAAATAGAAGATGAGTTGGAGGAAACTATTCTGGGCACAAGAATGTTGCAGAAGATAGCAAAGATTGCCAAAGAGAAGGGGCTTCGAGCTCTTGACACAATTGTGAGTGAAAAACGAGCTGATATAATTCAGGTATTCCTCAGCTCTGGTTTCAAGGAGAATCACAAAGAGGTTCATCTGAGAAAGGACTTCCGAGCAAGATTGTTCTAGTTGGCTAGTATGCGCGTGTTCTCCTAAAGCCCATCCTGAGAAGCTTCAATAGGGTGAGCTTTTTCATGCTGGCAACAACGTCTGTGCTAAATAATAATTTGAGAAAGGTGCCTGTAGTTGGCAAAGAGAAGTCCACACGACAGTTCCTCATTGTCTGATAGTCAAGATATAATCTCGCGTAGCGAAGACCTTCTTCGCGGTATTTTGGAGATGGCTAATGACGGGATAATAGTAATCCAAGATGAGGAAGTGGTATTCGCGAATGAAGCATTTGCAGGAATGCTGAAGTATGAACCTGAAGCCGTAGAAGGGCTATTTATTGACGATCTTATCGATCCTCTGGAACGCCGCTATCACCCGGAGAAACTGCAAGCATTCATTGGCGAGAAAAAGGGACGGAGCAGATTCCATACGCGGCTGCAACGAAAAGATGGAGAACTAATCAGTGTGGATGTAAGCACCAATGATTTTGTGCTCCACGATTTGCCTGCGATTGTAGCGATTATCAGGGATGTTACGAAAAGCTTGTTTCACAAGGAAGCAGCTGAAGAATCAGAAACTCGGTTCAGGGGACTTTACGACTCCTCACCATTAGCCATCTTCACACTAAGTCCAAAGGGAGTTATTCAGGATGCTAATGAGGCAGCTGAAAATCTGCTTGGATACGAAGCTAAAAGCATGGTCGGGCTAAACATGAGGGCGTTCATCACAGAGGATGAAAAAAGCCCCGGCCAGCAAGCTATGCGAGAGATACTCCGTGGGAGAACACTGAGAGATGTGGAAATTCAAATGCAGCATAATGATGGCCACTTTGTGTGGGTGAATATCGCTGTTAATCCCCTCTCAGCTGATACAGCAAAACGCTCTGAAATTGGATTTATGGCATTGAACATCGATAGGAGGAAGGCGGCAGAGTTAAGTGAGAGCAGCGCAATTAGTCAAGCTGAGTTGTATCTCGATGTGATGACGCAAGACCTAAACAGCGTCAATCAAAATACAACCTACACTCTGGATCTTGTTGATTCCTTAGTGCAGCTTCCTACAAACGTTCAGTCGTCCGTTGATGAAACAGCTGTAAATGTCAGACGAGCTGCAAGGATGATAGCGAACATGCGTGCATTAATTGCAATCAAGAACGCTCCGCCCAAGCCAGAAAGAACTGACCTCTATCCTCATTTCAGGAGAGCTGTTAGAGAGGCTAGTAGAGATGTTCCGTCGAAGACGTTGAAGATTACTTCGAATATCGAAGACGATGCATTCGAAGCATTCGGCCATAGGTATCTATGGAGCGCTTTCTTTAACATCATCCATAACGCACTCCTGTACGACCCGCATGATGAGGTCGAGCTTGAGGTTAATGCTAGATTTGATGACTTCGGAAGGGCAATCAGAATTGAATTCATTGACAACGGCCCTGGAATACCGGACGACATGAAAGAAATCGTTTTCAAACGGACTGGAACTCAAGGCAAGCAGGCGGCTGGACGAGGATTGGGGCTAACCCTCGTGGATCAAACAATAAGCAGCCTTGAGGGACGAGTATGGGTTGAGGATAGAGTGATTGGAGATCAGTCCAAAGGATGCAGGTTTGTCATTTCTCTTCCTGCATGGAGCGAAACAATGCTGACTCCGTGTGGAAAATCTGCATGCATCACATTCTACAAGTCCGACCACTGTATTTTCTGCGGCCCAGTCCACAACACCCTCCTTGCGATTCTGGACGAGATGGGTTTGAATCGTTTCATAATGGAGGTGATCAATGTTGATGACCCCGAATCTGGTGTGTCCGCAGAAGATCTTCCTGCGCTCCCGACAATACGCATCTGCAAGAAGGAGTTGACTGGCGCCGTGTCAGAGGATGAACTCAGGACAAACGTGATGAACATGTTGATGATGTCCTGTGAAGAGAAACCGTCAGGTGATTAGTTTCAGAAGAATGCAATTCCAATATAGGGTCTCCAACTCTCGCGACAACGCTTTCTCACTGCGAGTAGCATCGATTCAGCGTTACTCTGTCCGGTCACGCTGCCCAGCTCTTTTTCGAGGTCTTCAGTCAGAATTTCTATGGCAGCACACAGGGCTTCTAAATCTGCGGGGGTCATGCTTACATCGATTGCACTATGTCCTATGCTGCCCTCCATGAGTCTGACTCTACTGGTCCATGGGTTCATTTCAACCTTGGCTTCAATCGCAGCATAGAGGCTCTTGCTTGCCTTTCCAGCCCCCATTGCTTGAGCACAAACTTGGAAGAACTGAGAGAGTATGCACTCATTAACAAGGACCAATCTTCGTTCAAGTGAGATGTTTTGAAGATACCCTCTATTCGCCAAGCTGCCAAGTTCTAGAAGGACTCTTTTCACGCTTTTGCCTGTAAGCATTTTCAGAGACACGGATAGTGGTCTGCGACCATCCAAGGAGCCCAGAATCCTGATAGTCATTGGTGATAGCTCAAGGGGGTTCTCTTTCCCAAACAAAATCGTTGATGAGCCTTCTGAGAGAGCAAGTAAGTCATTGTCCGAAGGCACGTAGTTTAGATAGAGAGCATTCTTCCAAAACGCGACAGATGCAAAGCTAATTGCTTCGTCCAAGCTCAATCCTTGTGACTGAGCCACGTCCTTAATTGATTGCTTGTCATCAGCTTGATTTAGGAACTTGTTTACGCCAATACTCTCACTAGGAACGTCAAACGAGCGGTAGAATTTAGGCCAGTCCCAGCCTTTGAGAATCAGCGTTCTCTCGGATATTCTGTCGGATAGAAAGACGTCCATTACGAAAGTGTCGAACTCCTTGAACATACTGGCTTCGAAGGAATCTGCATTCTTGAGCAACGAGAACTGTTCCTCAAACTCTCTAACAACCCGTCTGAGCTTGCTGCGAGCTTCATTTGTTTCCCTCGAAACTGACAAGACTCCGATTAGCCAATCGCCCTCTTCCAGAAGAAACGATGTGTCTGAGCTATCGACTGTTTGAAGATGTGTTTTCGCTGATCCCGACGCCTCGTCCATGAAACTAGTTATAGCTGAAATGAATCCCGAGAGTATCTGGGGATCTATCTCCTCTGGCATGAATTGATGAGAATAGGGAGACATTCCTGTGCCCCTATTGAGAAGAAAAAGCACTTTCTCATTGGACATCTTGGAATAATCGGAGGTGCGGGGAGTGATGTCAGCATCAACCAGTGGCACGTTTGGCCTTTTGGATGGCCCTGGATTGTCGGCTATCGCAAGTCCTCCTCATTAACTCGTTCAA
>DAOWNS010000209.1 GCA_030642465.1 Candidatus Thorarchaeota archaeon
ATCTTGGCACTCCCGTAAACGCAACACCCTCCCTCGAGAGCATCCACAGATATCGTTTAAGGTGGGGACACGCTCTGATTTACGGGCCTACACCTATCGAGAGCGCAGTGTACAGGAACTTCTATGACCTTATCATCGGAGTCCCCGAGTGGGGCATGTGGGGCATGCAGAACTGGGCGACCAACCCGGACAACGGAGCACTCGACCTAGATGGCAACCTCGACACCACGGATGACCAGTACTTCGTACAAGAGGAGTATTCATCGACTGACAGCTGGACACACACCTGGGAAGCCCTATGGACTAACATCAACTGGGATCCCAATGCGACAGCGTGGGGCGATGAAATGAATATCCACTCATGGATGGGTGTTGATTCATTCACATGGACCTACGAATGGAGCCAGTCCTTCGATTGGTACTATGCCAACAACATGAGCGCTTTGACTACTAGTCAAATGGATGCTGTGATTGACATTCTTTTGACGGAGGATCAAGAACCTCGGCCAGGTTACTGGGACATCGCTTGGATGGCTCAGGATGTCACTTGGGAGGACATACTCGCAGATGCTGAGGAGAATGGCTGGGACTGGATAACCTCGAACGAGCAGACCTGGACTTGGCTTAGCTTCGGTGTCGGTCAGAACTACGGAACTACTGTTCTGCAGGATGAAGTAGAACACTGGCTTAACATTGGCATGCACTATGAGTTCAGCGGCCTCATGATCTGGGAAGACCTCAATGACGATGGTACGATGGGTGTCGACCTTTTCGATCCATCAGGCAGCGAACTCTCTCACTATTTGATGCCGGACTCTGTGGACAGTGTATCCTTTGTCACTCCAGGCATGGCCTTTGGTGATTCCAACTCATCTGGATGGATGAGTGTCAATATCACTGATGAAGTGACCTGGGGCGTGACATTTTATGGTGTCAACGGGACTGCCTTCCCATTCACCGAATGGGGATACTGGGGTTGGTACGATGGTGTCAATACTGGCTCGGACATGAGGACATTTGATGAGCGCCCGACCAAGGTGCGAATTGATGAAATCTCATTCCTTGTGCACTTCCAGGGGTACATCGATGAATCTGGTGAAGCATTGAACAACTACGCCGATATCAAGGTGGACAACTACGTTGGCAACTGGGATGTCGACATGATTGGGGGTCGCAGCAATCTCGAGAACAAGTCACTTGCGCTGAACTACTTTGCTGATGTGAACGTGCAGGACTTCGCTTTCAAGGCGAACGGCAGCTTCGCGTCCGGTGAGGAAACAGTAAGCGCTGAAACCTTTGCGTTTGAAACTGCTGGAGCCCAGTTTGCTGAGATGATCATGGGTGGCGTCACGTATGACTGGAGTAAGAACACATCTGCTTCATACGACGTCTTGAGCTACACTACGCCAGTAGGTACATTCCGTGCGGCCTTTGAGTCCGATAGCGGTCAGTCCGCTACTGCTTGGAGCTTCAGCTCCACCATGTTCTACGTGACTATAGGCTTCCCAGAGTGGGACGGCTACAGCGTATATCAAGACCCGGTCTTCGTTAGTTACATCTCTGCTCACGGCACTGAGAGTGTTCCTGGAAAAGTTGAGTTTGGTGCATTCAGCATCGGTCCAACGATTCCACAAGGCACTGACACTGTACAAGTGGGCGTTGACATCTACGCTGACGTGCAGGTGAATAGCGCTGACCTACTCTACGGCACAGACGGAGGGAACCTTGACCAATCAACCGCGATGTGGCAGGAAACTGACACAAGGTGGGTTGGCAATATCCCACCATATGACGATGGTGTGCAGGTCTTCTTCAAGATGATTGTGCACACTGACCTCGGTGACTTTGAGTCACCATTAGGCTCCTATATCGTTGGGCAAGGCCTTGTGGGTCCAGGCGGTGGACTTGATATGATGGTCCTCATTGCAGGATTCGCAGTCCTTGTGATTCTTGTTATTGTTCTGGCAAGAAGACGGCGACGATAGGATATAGAAGAGGGGCAAACTCCCCTCTTCACCCTCTTTTTCCTTTTCTATCAGATTGGTGAAGCTACTCGATGTCGAGTGCTGGTGCCAGTTTGGTTCTCCAGAACTTGATTCCAGCTATATGAGCAGCGTACGTAGAGCTGAATCCGTCATAGGAGATACCAGTTACAGGGATTACACTTCTTGTCATCAGACAGTTCTTCTTGTCGATTCCGAAATTCACTTCGACAAGCGATGCATTGGCCTTGAGCAGTTTCTCGTAGACGCCGTTTCTCTCCTTCTTGGAGAGGGTCGAGAGATCCATTAGCCTCGTGGTGAGAGTTATCCAATTCTTGCCCGGGAATACCTCTATCTCTTTTGTTTCAGTAAGCGCATATGGATGGAGGCTGAAGGTCTTCCGACCATGCTCCTCGAAGCTAACTTCCATTCGCTTTAGGTACTCCTTGGCAATGAACCAGGTTGTGCTCATCATTGTTCTCTCTTCCGTCGAGGAGCGACTCCTCTCTCTAAGTCACTTCAGAGCGAATGACCTAGTTGCTAGAGTATTCTCACATTACTAGTAAAAGTCTTCGCTTTTCCAGCCTTATTCAGCGAGAAGCCAATAAGGAAACTCTAGGAGAATAGGACTGAATGCACGAAACATCTGAACAGTTTTTCAAGATGAACTGTGGAAACGCACATTTCATGATTCCCAATTGTAATAAATAGTTGAGTTTTGATTCAACAGGAAACAGTGGGTGATTGTGCTTGAAGAGTATGAAGATTTATGTTGCAGGACCCTACACAGGTTCCACCTTGGAGGAGATCGAGGAAAATGTCCGAAGGGCAATGGAAGCGGGTCTCAAGATTTGGAAGAAAGGGCACTTTCCCTACATCCCACATCTCACTCACTGGCCAGATATCCTCGCGAGAGACCTCGAGATTGAAATGGACTGGGTCGATTATATGAACTGGCATGCTCCCTGGGTTGATCATTGTGATGCACTCTTTCTTCTAGCCGAATCCAAGGGAGCGCTCCTAGAGTATAATCGAGTAAAGAAAGAAGGTAAGAATGTCTTTCATTCTCTGGATGAAATTCCCACCGTCGAGAGATCTCTGACTTGGGCTCATGAATGCGCAAATGACGACGATTGAGTGAGGCCATCTATGACTCGTAAGGCCAATCCTTGCCTATAGCTAAATGTCACAACAGATGGTCCTGTTCAGCAGGTGTTAGTTCAGGCCCTTCCTCCATTAGCTTTCAGTCGTTTCATTACCAACAGAATAATGACAGCTGCTGAGGCCACACCCAAGGTTAATGCGAGCATTTCAATCGGGAAAGGCACACCGGGTTCCGTGGTTGTAGTTGTAGGTTCTGTGATTGTCGTTGTTGTAGTCGTAGTTGTAACTGACGCGGTGTAAGTCGTACGTCGAAATATACCTGAACCGAATGTTCCAAAGTACAAAACCTTAACGCAGTGAGAGTGAATTGGTTTCATGCGTCTACCATCAATATGCGTGTGTTCCAATAACCTGCTAGGTTCATGAATTCATCAACGATAATGCATGAGGGCGTTCAGAGCATGGGTATCGAGATTAGGACAAATGTATGTCCGACAATAATTCTTTAATCAAGACACCACTCAAACAGAAAGGAGACAATACAACTTGAGAACGTGTGCAAAGTGTGGAAAAGCAAATGATGTGATCCGGAATCACTGTACCCGCTGCGGAGCCTCTCTCCTAGACACAGCAGTGGACTCGAAATCGAAACCATCTGCGTATGTTCGCAAATTAGGAAGAGAAGTTCCAGAAGCATTCGATGACTCGAGTGAAAAGCAACTTGCAAGCTCCAGCGAAGTTTCTTCTGACCAGCTCGAAACAGAAGAAGTGGTGAGTCCAGAGCCAGTGCAGGTTGACTACGAAGAGGGGAAGGAAGTTGTCAAACGGATACTTGAAACGGTCAAAGCAGCCGAAGCTCGTACAAAGGGCGAAGAGGCTGCATTGGAACCAAAAACCGATGCTGAGGTAGAAGAAGAACCCGCAG
>DAOWNS010000111.1 GCA_030642465.1 Candidatus Thorarchaeota archaeon
GTCGGAGAGGACGGCAAGCATGTTTCGATTACAAAAGACGGCGTTGCCGTCATAGAGCCTAACGGTCGGAGTATAGTGATTGACCGGGATGGCATTCGGGGTTTGGATGGTCTGGAGCATCTGGCAAACTTTGGTGATACAATCGCCTCTGCAGTCTACGGGGGAATGCGCGGGCTCAAGGGACTGAAGGGCTTGAAAGCGATCAAGGACTTGAACGGTGATTGGGCTGCCGATTTCGACTGGGATGACGACGAGTAACTGCACGCACAACTGCTAGTCCCCGTCAGCATTGGCGGGGATATCCTCTCCTTTTCCAACTCAATATGGTTCACTGTACTGATGCATACTTGGCTTTTGGCCGAATCTGAAGTTCATAAAGCGAATAGTACTTGCCCCTCTTGGCCATAAGTTCAGCATGCTTTCCGGACTCGACTATCCGGCCGTTCTCTAATACCAAGATCCTATCGGCATTCACGATGGTGGAAAGTCTGTGAGCAATGACAATTGATGTACGGTTTTGCAGAAGTGCTTTCATTCCTCTCTGGATTGCATGCTCAGTGTAAATATCAATTGAACTCGTTGCTTCATCCAAGATGAGAATTCTAGGGTCGGCAAGAAGTGCTCTAGCAAAGCTCACTAATTGACGTTCTCCCTCCGAGAGTCGAGTTCCTCTCTCTCCAACCTGAGTATCGAACCCGCTTCCCAAACTCTCAAGCAGTTGGCGAGCACCAATGGCTTCGGTAGCAGATATGATGTCCTCATCGGTCGCAGTTGGTCGACCATATATGATGTTCTCCCTCACTGTTCCCATGAACAGAAACGGCTGCTGAAGTACTAAGCCAATCCTTGAGCGAAGTGACTCCTGACTGACTGTTCTGACATCAATACCGTCAATCGTGATGGCGCCTTCTTGAATATCATAGAACCTGTTGAGGAGGCTTACAACCGTTGTTTTTCCTGCTCCTGTATCACCAACAATGGCTACCGTTTCGCCGGGCTGAATCTCAAGATTGAACTCTTCCAGTATGTTGGTGCCTTCAGTGTAACCAAACGTAACATCCTTGAATTGAATGTGGCCCTCAATCTCCGGCATGTCCATTGCATCTGGATCATCTTGTATGGATGGTTCTGTATCAAGTATTGTGAAGACCCGCTCTGACCCTGCAAATGCACTCTGCACAGTGTTATAGAAACCAGTGATTATCAGGATTGGTCTGAAGAATGACTGATTCATTTGAATGAAGAACAGCAATGTGCCTATCGTAAGCGCACCCTCAATCACACCAATCAAGCGCAAACCCCCAATCAAGAGTATAAGGAATACGCCAAGATTACCAATGACTCTAATTGCCGGGAAGAATAGGGACGTCGCCTTTGCCGCTTCAACATTCGACTGGTAATCTGCCTGGTTAAGCTCCGCAAATCTTGTCAGGCTCTCGCGCTCCCGCGCAAAACTCTTGGTGACCTTCGCGCCGGAAATGCTCTCAGCTAGGTTTGCAGTCACACTCGAGATAGTCTTCCTCGTCTTTCGATAAGCTGCTCTAGATCTCTGTCTAAACACATGTGTAGAAATCGCTAGAATCGGGACAACTGCTAGTGATGCCATCGCAAGCTGTGTGTCCACGGTAAAGATAACGGCGCCAACTGCGAAGACAATAAAGAACTGAGCGAATGTTGTTATCAACCCCCCAGTCAAGAGCTCACTCATCCGATCGATATCATTTGTCAACCTCGAGATGATTCTGCCACTAGAAGAGCCATCGTAGAAATCCTGTGACAACGTTTGGAGGTGTCGGAATAGGTCCTGCCTGACTTTGAAAACGGCCCGCTGTCCCATTAATGTCGTTAGATAGCTCTGACCATAGCTAGTAAGCCACGCCGCAATTTTTAGAGCCATGTAGAAGACCGCTGCGAACAATAGCTGTTGAAGGTCCCCTGTAGGAAAAATGACATCAATGGCTTCAAGTAGAACGAATGGTGCCCACAAGCTCACAACGATATTTGCGATTACCAGAATCGATACTGCCGCCATAGTGCCCTTGTAAGCCAGTAAATACCCCACAATTCGTCTTAGGAGGGCGGAGTCAGCATACTCGTAGGTGCGCTCGTCATCGTCAGCCTTCATGTGCCTACTCATCTTGAGCCCCCTCCAATGCGATTGCTTCCGATTTGCGGGGTTCCGACATTGAGGCCGCTGCCTCCATCTCCCGCAGCGTTGCGTGCAAATCTGCATACAACCCCCCTTTCTCTAGAAGGTCTTCATGGCTGCCTGTTTCTACTATTCGTCCCCTCTCCAAAATCACAATGCGATTTGCATTCCTTATTGTCGATAGACGGTGGGTTATGATGAATGTGGTTCGATTCGCCATCAGGCTTTCTAGAGCCTTCTGTATTTCCATCTCGGTCTTAGCGTCCACCGAGCTAGTTGAATCATCCAAAATGAGTATCCTAGGGTCCGCAAGCAATGCCCGAGCTATGGCAACCCGCTGCCTTTGTCCCCCACTTAGAGTAACGCCACGTTCTCCAACCACGGAGTCATAACCTTCCTCCAGTGTCATGATGAATTCGTGGATCATTGCAGTTTTTGCTGCCGTCACAACCTCTGCATTTGATGCATCTGGCCGAGCGAAGGCGATGTTCTCTCGTATAGAAGCGGAAAAGAGAAACGGATCTTGGTGAATCATGCCGATGTTCTTCCTAAGGTCCTCCATGCAATACTCTTTGATGTCTACACCATCGATTCTCAATATTCCGGGTTGTTTCACGGGGTACTCTTGTCCATCAATGATGATACTACCATTGTCTGCGACGTATGATTTACTTCCAATCCTTACGCGCCCCTTATCGTCAACTCGATAGGTTCTCCTCTTTACACACACACTCCGCTGGCCATCAACATCATAGAATCTTGGGATTAAATTCACCAAACTGGTTTTCCCAGAGCCCGTGCCTCCCAGCAAAGCCACTATTTCTCCGGGTTTCACGTCGAGCGTTACATTGCGAAGTATGTAGTTCTCACTGCGATAGCTGAAATCCACCCCATCGAACTCAACTCTTCCTTGCAGCTGATCAATCCGCAGAGGGTTTTCAGGTTCCATCACCGCATCTCGCGCATCTAGGACGTAAAATGTGCGTTCGGCGGCGGCAGAAGCCCTTTGGTACATCCCAATCCCCCAGCTCAGAAAACGTGAGGGCATTATGAGCATTGACACGAGACTGACGAATCCGATGAATTCGCCGTAGGAGAGGACGCCCAGATTAACTGAGATGCCTCCAAAGTAGAGAAGCGCACCCGTAGCGATGCCAAGAATCGCTATGAGCAGCGGACCATAAAAAGCCGCCAATTTGTTGGCAGTCACAATCAAGTCCAAGTAGGTACGGTTCTCTTTCTCCACTCGTTGATCTTCTCTTGCAGCAGAGGCATATGATTGAACAACCTTCATCCCGACGATGTTCTCTTGAAGAACTGTACTTAGAACCCCGAATTGAGTCCTTGAAGCAAAGAAGATTGGTCGAACCTTCTTAGCAAAGATGTACATGAATACTCCAATTGCAGGCAGCACCAGGAGTAGATAGAGCGTTATCTGTTGATTCAGAGTCCACATCACGTAGTAGACTCCCACCATAGTTACAATACCGATGAAGATTACTCGATAGCCCCACAGCAGGAATTCGCGCATTGTGCTGACATCGGTTGTAACTCTAGCCAGAAGTTGCCCAGTTTCATTCTCGTCATAGAATGTCAGATCTTTCTCGAGCAATGACTCATAGAGTTCTGTTCGAAGGTCGAAGACAACATGCTGCGCCATCAATGCACTGACATACCGTTGAATCAGGTCAAACAATCCGTATAATGCCGCGGTCATCAAGAAGAGCAAGGCATAAAGAATGAGCAAGTCCTGCTGCCCACTTGGAATGACTGAATCAATAATTGTAACGAGAATGATGGGTGTAAACAGATTGAAGATTATCGCCACTAAGGCGGCACTCATGAAGCCCAGGAAGTGACCCTTGTACCGGAGGGAATACTTCGTCAGTCTTGAAATATGACCCATACTTTCTGCCCAACCGATTTAGCTAATTTGTATATGATAAGAATTCTGAACGCGGCGCGTAAACGCGACACTCTAGCTGCATTTACTCGCTAGGGTGCGACCAAGTTCCCTGCATGATTCCAATGCAGCGGGATTTGGATGGTCTTTCGCTTTCACCGGCTGACCACTAACTAATGTAGCACCCAATCCGGATAGTTCGTTTGAAATGATATCAGGTGCTTCTCCACTCCATCCATACGAACCAAATGCGCCCGCAGGAAGTCCATTGAGTTTCTCCATCTCACCTAAGACTTGACGAGTCTGAGGAAGTGTTCGCTTCATGCGAGTGGAGCTGCCAACAGCTAGTGCGCAGGCACTGTTCAAGCCCGAAAATTTCTTTGCTTCGACAACTTCGCATTCAACACCTTCTGACTTCACACCCTCACAGATTGCTTCAGCCATTGCCTTGGTGCGGCCACGCGAACTCTCAAAAATAACGAGAACTTTCATTGATAATCCCCTGGACTTTGGCTCTGCTGTTACAAAAGCGTATCGTCATGGTCGTTCTTCTATCACACCAAAGTCTACTCTATCATGAATTACATAAGGGGGACTCTTGTAGGAACACATGTGCCAGCTTCTACCACGGAACTGTTCGAACAAAGACGAAAGAAAGCCTCGATGGTGTGCGATTTACTCATTCGACAGTATGGCGACAGGATTTCTGAGAAACGCATTCCCCCGATGGATGAACTAGTACTAACCATTCTCAGTCAGCATACGAATGATGTCAACATGATGCGCGCCTTTGAGAGTCTGAAGAAGACGTATAGTACATGGGAGGAGGTCCTAGAGGCCCCGCAAGACGAACTTGGGAATGTAATCAAGTCTTCAGGGATGTACAACCTGAAGGCGAAGAGGATTCAAGCGGCTCTTTTAGAGATCAAGAAGCGTGTTGGCAAGCTGGATATCTCACATCTTGAAGACATGGACCTTGAAGACGCAAAGAAATGGCTCACATCTCTTCATGGCGTTGGACCGAAGACGGCGGCAATTGTGCTTCTTTTCTCCTTTGGCAAGGCTGCACTCCCCGTCGATACACACGTCTGGCGTGTGACGAAGCGACTGGGGTTGATTGAGGACAACACATCGCGAGAGAAGGCTCATGTTCTGCTTGAGGAGATGATTCCTCATGAGTGCATCTACTCTCTCAACAACAATCTCGTTCGACACGGTAGGGAGGTCTGCAGAGCGCAGAAACCCCGCTGCTCGGAATGTATTCTAAGCGACACATGCACCTACCACAACGAGCGTAAGGCCTGATTGGATACAGGCTCGTGCACAAGCGGCAGCATTATCAGGACATATGGCTTACCTCATCGATGATTAACATGGCTGAAACCGATTGCATAAGAAGCGAACCTTGGCAGATTGTCTGTAGAGTAATCAAACAGGAAGGGACCTGTGCTGCTGGGCACAAAGTGGGGGATGAGATTCTATTCACGGGAGATGAGGTGAAGGGAAAACTTTGCATAAGCGCCCTCTACTCCATGATTCCTAAGGTCTATGCAATGATGCACAACGCTCAATTCCCTTGGCTCAAGGACCAATGCACAGCAACACATGCTTGTCCTGACGGCTGGAATCCGGTAATGTTTGAACTGACTAGGACAGCTTCCAACTAGATCTTTCCTAGTTATCCTCAACCGGTTCGAAAGACCCACCGTCTGCTTCCATTAGTGGGGCAAATGCATTCCTGAGGTCGTTGAGTACCGCATCCTTTTCCGGGCGATTCGTCATGATTGTCAGATTTCGTCCGTACCAACCACAGTCCAAGCAGTAGTATGCTGGGTGAAAACTTCCTATGTATACGAGATCACGGTAGGAAGTTAGGTCTACTAGTCGCGGGCTCTTGCAGACTGGACATATTGCAATATCTGCGGAAATGCCCTTTTTCTTCAATTCATCCAAGGCTTCTCTGACTGCTTTCAGTCGTCTTAGCTCTCGCAGTTCTTTTCGTGTAAGCTGCCCGGTGACCGGTTGGGACATTGATAGCACCCGTGAGTCACTGCTTGGGTTGGGCATATACGCTTTCTGAACAGGCACTAAGCGTACTAGAGCGCAACCGGTACATATCATCATGAGCGCCGCGCACCCAGAAGAGTCAAATCCAAATGAGTGCTGAGCAAATCGGAGATCCCATGAGCGAGGTCGACTTCATCAAGACTACAGCCATCTGCGCGAGAAACTGGCGGGACAGAGTTCTTGGCGAACTCACAGAATCCGGTTGCACAGATTTGTCATATCGGCCTAAGTCTGGCAAGCCTTCTGTGGGCTGCGTGTTGGCTCACCAAGCAAC
>DAOWNS010000005.1 GCA_030642465.1 Candidatus Thorarchaeota archaeon
GGATAGCAGATAGAGATGCGAGAAACATCTACCTAGTTCTGCAGTTTGCCAGTGGAATCGCAAATTCGCTACTGTCTTTGGCTAGCTCGATACCATTTGCAATGCTGCTCCAGAAAGCGAGAAGGGAATCTGATGTGCCCCCTCCAACCAAGATTGAAACTGTATGCCAGTGTGGAGCGGTCTTCAAATCTGCTCCGCTGATGTGTGCGGAGTGTGGACGTACTCTTAGAAACGAACCTGAAGCAGTTTGAGGAGATTTCGACACCTAGCGCTGCCTGCTGATTCCCCCACCCAGGAGACCACCAACAGCTGTTGCTATTACTGGAAACAACGTGCCAGTGAGTACTCTCTCAAGGAGCACCATGGATTCGGTACCAGCTATCAGTGTGAAGTCCGGTACTTGAACAAAGAAAACCAAAAGCCAAACCAAGAAAGCTCCAATGATAGCTGAGAATATCGCCGAGAGAACCCCGGGCAGTATATCCTTAGACAGAAGACCAGCAATGATACCACCCAGCCCCCAAGTTAGAAACATCAGGACCGGCACTTCCTGTGCGCCGTACGTCAAACCAACTCCCAGTGCAGAGGGATAAAGCACAGTCCCCATAACAACAACTTGAGCTCCAAATCAGTAAATGCCAGAAAGTCATTGATGATTCGCGGGTCAACTACATCTGGTGGAATGAACAGTCCGAATGTCAGTATCACGAATGTAACCGTGAAAGTGACTACTAGGCCCACGAGCGTGCCAAGACCTTGTCCCAAATGATTTCCTCCATGCTTGCTGCTAACACAAGGAAGTAATCCAGAGCATTTATGCCTATTCTATGCGGGCATAGACTGCGTGATTCAACGTTGACCAGAATCGTTGACCTTACATTGCCGCTCTATGCTGATGTGCCAGTGAGACCAGGTGATCCTGGAGTCGTCATGAATGAGCTCCGAGATATCACTACCGAGGGATACCGTTTAACTCATCTCTCAATGGGCACTCACACAGGCACTCACATAGACGCCCCTTCGCACATTGTTGAAGATGGGGATACTCTGAACAGCATCAGTTTCGATGCACTAGTAGGACCATGTTGCCTAGTAAATGTGGCAGGCGAACCTGAATCGTCTATTGCGTTAGAAGACCTCATTATTCACGAAGATGCTATCAGAAGTGCAGGTCGTGTTGTTCTCAAATCGGGTTGGGCGAAACGGTGGGGCACTCCGGAGTACTACCGCAGTTCTCCGTCCATCACCATGGAGGCTGCTAGATGGCTTGCGGGAGAAGATGTACAGGTGAAGCTAATTGGTTTTGACATGCCTACGCCATCAGTGGAACAAGAAACAGACATCCACAAGGTGTTTCTCGAAGCCGGTATTCCTATAGTAGAATGCCTGAATCTAGAGAACTTGATTCAATCTTACTTCGAGATTGTAGTGGCTCCACTCCCGCTGCGCAATCGAGAGGGAGCCCCATGTAGAGTGCTTGGTCTACTCAATCGGTCTTCTTGATGGTCCAGGTGCAGTCTGCATCACCCAATACCTGACAAGATTCTTGATACGCCACGCCCTTGAATCCTCTGATATCCAAAGCCCTTTTTTCAATCCACATGATGATGCTATTCTCTCGTTTTTCTAATCATTCTGAGGTTATTGCCGCGATAAGGTACAATGCACTGCAGAGCATTGAAATGCAATATGCCGAGTATTTCTGCAATTTCATGGATTGTTCGTGTGCCGTCACAAAGCTCAAGAACATCTCTGTGCTTCTTCTTTGCCTTCTTGATTTTTCCCTCGAAAAGGGGCAGTTCTACAATCTCTCTCGCACTGGTTTCCTGTTCCTCTGGACACTCAACATCAACAATGCCCTTTTGCAGACACCACTGAGCAACCTCAAGCACCTGCTCAACTCGCCATGACAGGACATCTGCAATCTCGACAATCGTGCGCTTCTCGTCCACCATAAGAAGGGTATCTACTCCCACATTGGCGAACTGCTTCTTAAACTCAATATTCAGAGCTGAGTCAATCATGAGCGCATCGGAATACGCAACCCCGCGCAGCATAACGCAACCATGTCTGACTATGGTGTCAGGAGAAATCAACTCTTCAGATTTCACCTTTACAACTTGTTGCGGAGTCTCCTCAACAGCGGGATTGATTGCTGCTGAAGTCCCTGTGCCAACTTCCGATATAGCTGGAATTGGATGTTCAATAGGCGCCGGCGGAGGCGGAAGCGCTATGTCCTCAAGAAGTCGTGCCACGTCCTTGACCTTTTGGAGTGCGCTACCAAGTGACTCTGTTGGTTCAAAAAGAACGCCAAGAATCCATTCCGGGTCCACTCGAGCCAGAATCACCGTGCCTGCATCAGTCATGATATTCATGAGTCGAAGAGATGATTCATGGATTCGGAGAGCGCCCTGAATCGGAGGAAGAGCCTCATCAGGTAAGGAGAAGGATAGAAATGGTTGACCATCATTTGTAATCAACGCATATCCACTAACCGACTCGTCATACCTGAGTTTAGAAAGCACACGCTCGAGTTCCAATGCGGCATCACACCTAGCTAACCGCGACTAATACCTGAATTCTGCTGCGCGTTATTCCATAAGTAAGTTTGTAGCACTTTAAGGAACGGCAGATGTAGAACTCAGGAACTCGATTACCTCTTCGCGAGAGGGATGCGTGGCTGTAATGGATGATACATAGAGAGCAGCAACAGCATCCGCAAGGTAAAGACGATCCATCGTCTGGAGGCCTGCGAGTGTGCCATAGATATTCCCAGCGTTCCATGCATCTCCCGCACCACACATAATCCTGCATTCAACCTTGAATGTCGACACAACTGTGGTTTCATCGTCCGCAATCGATGCAGAGAATTCAGGCGTATGTAGATCTACTCGTACTCCCGTTTCCTTTGAAACCAGCTTCGCTGCGTTGAGCCACTTGGTGGAATCCTGCATCGCTTCACGCCAGTGATCATCTTCTCCCGAGAGCACCCAAGCAAGCCAGCAAGCCTCGTTTTCGTTCATACCTAGAATGTCGACAAGACCCTCCGAGAGCACTCGACTGACAAGAGGCTGCAATATGCTCGTGTTATCAGAAGGATCACCTATGTCAAGATACGTTGTTGCGCTGGTTTCATTGCGAACCATCCTGAACAAGTCCGCCGCAAGATTGGCACCGTGCCGATTATGATTGAAACATAGGAGTGCCACAAGGCCGCTATCGCGTATTGCATCCAAATCATTTTCGCTAAGCATGGAAAACTCGAATCCTGCCGCTGAACCACTGTCACTGACCATCAGGTTGACCCTGCGATTCCGATATTCAGTTTCTATTGAAACCGTAGCTGAGAGTCGGCCATCGGTATGAACATGACTAAGGTCCAGCTCTGGACCAACCAGACCTCTGAGCATGGAAGCGCCGTGTTCATCAGTAGTTACAATCAGACACGGATCTGCTCCGAGTGAAAGAAGAGCTGATGCGGTATTAACGGAGTTTCCGCCGCGGCGAATCAACTGCGTGGTATTCATCAAGTTTCCGCCGCCTTGCTCAGCCAATCGCCTTAGCCCAGTCAAGAAGTCTTCGAAATCTCCAGTCATTACAAAGTGGTCAAGGAAAAAATCCGGCATGACCACAACACGTGGCAACTCTGGAGGGTTCTGCAGTGTTTCAACGAGCCGTTCGTAATCCAGCTCAATCACCTGGTGTGAGAGAAAGTGAGAAGCTACCATTAAACCTTCTTTAGTGCAGCCTTGACCATCGCCATGACCCTGTCCTCATCGATCCCTGTCTTCTTGACCACTTTGGGAATCTCACAGTATGCGAGGTCGGACATATTCATTATGCCAATTTCTGCGAGCTGTTTTGCTTCGACCTTCTTAACCGCCCTGAGTGTAGAGAGTTCATCGATTGCTTTGTCTAATCCCTTCACAGGCTTAGGTTTAGGCTTTGAAACTTTGGCTGCAATCTTCTTCAAGTCTTTAGCGTACTGCTTGAGAGCATCGATGTTCTCTTGATGGGTTGTCTTCCTACGAAGGTCCACGATAAGACCCATCCTTCGCGCCTCAGCAATTGTCAGTCCTGCTTGTTTTGCTTCGTCCATACTGAATCCACGGCCTATCTTCGGACGTGCATCTCTCGGCGATTTCACAACAGGTTCAGCAAAGGTATCAAAACTCATGGACTGTTTCACCCGACTCAGCGCTCGAGCAGGGTGTTCTCTTATTAGGCTTTCGAGGTGGCTGTTGTTTGCTATCTGTATCAATGTTCGATTTTCCAGAAATATTATCAGGACAGAAGTGGAGCCAAAGACCTGTTAATTCGCGAATTTAGGAATGAGAAATAATGAAGCACGCCAGAAAAACGTTAGTATTTCTGTTTTTATTAGTAGCCCCTCTACTTCTAGCTGGAGTTCTACATCCAGTAATAAGTAACGAAGTGGAGGCAACGATTTCACCAATCGCAACAAAGGTTAGTGTGCCCTCTTATGAAATCCAAACACCAATACTGGCCTATAACGACTTTGACATGGATAATTATGCATCAGATCTAGAATGGGAAGGTGACGGTTCTCCGGACACTCCTTACATCATTGAAGGTTATAATATCACGACAGATAGTGATTCTATCTTGATACAAGATACCACAAGAGCCTTTGAGATTCGGAACTGCCTCATCACTAGTTTTTCGAGCGGTGCGGGTAATGGAATAATTATTGACAATGCAACTCAAGCAGCTATTGTAGATACTGTGGTGATGGACAAATCTGATACAATTGATGTACGCAATGTCCCAACACTTTTCATTGAAAATTGTACCATTTATGATGGAGGTTCATCTGTCTTTATCTACAACTGTTCAGGTGCAACAATTACTGAAAGTGAAATCTACAATCACTACGAAGATAATATCAGAATCTTGGAAAGCAATGATGTAATGATTTCCAATAATGAAATCCATGATACGGTTTTCGGCGCTGGAATCTATACCTTGGAGTGTAACGATACTACTATTGAGAATAATCAAATCTACCAATGCAATGCTGGTGGAGTTTACGCAATTGATTCATTACGCCTAGTTGTTGAGAACAATATCATCCATGATAATTCGTTCTTCACTGGAGGAATGTGTGGGGTTCATTTAGAAAACTCTCATAATGCAACTATTGTTGGAAATGAGATTTACGATAATGAGAGGAATGGGATATACGTACTCGAATCAGATTGGGTATACATCTTTGATAATGCGATCTATGGGAACTCCGACCACGGAATTGATGTGATGTTCTCCCTGGAAGGAACTATCCTGCAAAATAACATCCACGGAAATGGCTATTGGCCGGTCATAATGAATGCGCTTTGTGGCATCTATCTTGGTCCAGCTATTAACTTCACCATTTCTGATAATATGATTTGGAATAATACTCCTTCTGGAATATCCCTGGAACATTCTGATTATATAGAAATTTCCAACAACCACATCTTCAACAATACTGATACTGGTATTTATGCAAGTGGTGGAGAAGGTAGTTCTGATCTTGAGATATTTGAAAACGAAATTCATCATAATGGCTTCTTCTGTGTAACTCCCCCGGGAGCAGGAATCCTGTTGTACGGTTATGAGGATTGTATAGTAAGTAACAATCTTGTATATAATCACACAGACTATGGAATCTCAGTCAATGGTGACTACAATCAAATAATCGGAAATGTGGTACACGATTCAGAAACCGGTATCGGAACTGAAGAATGCCATTTCAATCTAGTATCAGAGAACACTGTATACAATTGTCTTGGTGGAATACTTGTTGTTAACGTTGGAACAAACGTGACGAACAATATTGTCTACGACAATGAGTACGGTATCATTATGGATGAGAGTGGTGATTGTCTAATTTATGGCAATGACATCGGTTGGAATACTGTGAATGCCCGTGAAACCGATACATTCGAAGGAGAGCCTTTGATATGGGATGATAATGTCAGTATTGGCAATCATTGGCATGACTATGACGGTGGAGGAATCTACTGGATCTGGAATAACACGCATGGCGTGACCCCTGACAGATTCCCATCGATAAGCTTGAATGTATCTCAGGCTGCTTCCGTAGATTTCGAGATTCTAGAAACTGGTAATATCGTCGAGTGGGACGCTTACGCTCTAAACCCATCGCACTACGAGATTTTTGTTGATAGTACCAGTGTATTGGTCGAGGACTGGGATGGAGGAAATATCGAGTATCTAGTAGACGGTCTCCCTCATGGGACTCATACAATAGGTGTTGAGGTATTCCATATCTCTGGTCACTCAACGGAGAATGGTACAACTGCTGATGTTGAGGATCTAACTCCTCCATCAGATATTGAAGGCCCGATTCATATCACAATCACAGTTGGTGATAATGTGACTGCTCAGTATAGTGCTGAAGACCCCTCGGGTCTTGGACAATGGGATGTCAATGACACTGTCAACTTTGCCATTGACTCGTCAGGACTGCTCACAAGTATTACAGACCTGCCTGTTGGAGAGTACACCATACTGGTTGAGGTATCTGATACTCATGGGCATACCACTTTCCTTGAAGTTACTATCATAGTTAGCGCAGGTGTAGGTCTGCCTACAACAATGACTATTGCAGTTGTTGCTGGGGGGGCTATTGCGGCTATTATTGTGGTTGTGGTGATACTCAAGAAACGCGGTACTTGATGGAAATGAGAGGAGCTTGGATAGCTCCTCCTTCTCTCTTTTTTTTCTTTGACGGTTCGTTTCTTTTCTATTCTCTTTGCTATCTCTTCTTCGCCAAATCGCCAATTCTATGAAATGGCTTCAAGCGTCGGAAAACCCTCAAAAATCATTAAGCGAAGTCTGTGTAACAGACATAAACGTTAACATTCGCTCAAGCTTCATCGTCTGTCTGGGATTGATAGACCCTATCAAACTAAGCATCTGCAAAGCATTGAGTGGCGCATGGCCACTGAAGTGATTGTTGAAGTACGCCAGAATTGTTTCAGACCGTCCCATGAGGTCTTCAAGGCGAGGTTTCCAAGTTTCAAGTTCTTCGATGGAAAATCGATAGTTATACCATGGACGAGAACCATGACCGTGCCAACGGATGTAAGCGAAGTCAGTGGTGACCCGCAGATTGATTGGTAGCTTGGGCTCGTCCACAATCACATGCGCAATGCCATAGTCCTCAAGCAGCTTCCAGACGCGGTCGTTTAGCCAACTCTCGTGCCGGAACTCTATTGCATACCTAAACGAATCGTCAAGCCCGGAAAAGAACGATTCGACATCTGCCATGTTCGAGATGTCCCAAGGTGGTAGCTGAATCAATAAAGCCTCGAGACGGTGCTTCACTGGCTCCATGAGCGAGAAGAAATCGGAGAGTACAACTCCGCCCTCACCGCTCAGGTCCAGTTTGTGCTCATGCGTAACCTTCTTCGGAAGCTTAGCTGTGAAGAAGACATCTTCGTCCTTGATGTTGGCAAGATGCTTGATGAAGCTTGGAGTTGGGAGAGCATAGAAAGTCGAGTTAATCTCCGCGGTGTGAAATATGCGAAGATACTGCTGGAGTAGAGATCGCCTAGAGTGATAGAAAACTCCTCGCCAGCCTGTATCATCATCATATGACCAGCCGCTGGTTCCGATATGCAATCCCTTACGCATGCTAACCCCATAATCAAGTATCAAGCACCGTCTTTTGTCTTCCGACGTGGGATTATGACAGGCCATTGATGATAGAAAGACATTCATAAGTGGCAGAGCTTTGCATTCGCTCGTGACTGGAAATGAAGGCAGAAAAAATCAAAGCTGAGTTTACTAATCTGCAAACGCACATGGGCGCCCTAAGGGATGGCAAGTTCAAGATGAAGTGTGATGTCACATACGAGGATTTGCTTCTAGTCATGGACGGGGGAAAGAGAGTTGTTCGACTTCATGCACGCAACATAAACAACGTCCATTTGGAGAAGAAGGCGATTCGTATTGCCGCTCTCAATTTCGAGGTCAATGATGAGGGGGATGTGAGCGTTGTTAGCGGATCCATCAGGCTTGAGGTAGGAAGTGACTCTGAAGCATGGTACAAAGAACTCTGGAGCTAGGGGTACCGGACGATGTCTGAGAAAATTGAATATGTTGAGCTGCGATTCGTTGACTTACCGGGCCGCCTTAAGGGAATGACTGTACCCTGCAAACCTGCAGAAACAATAGAGGAGCTCAAGAAGGACCCGAATCTCAAGAAAGGTACAAGCGTGGATGGCAGCTCAATCATTGGGCTCTCGAGAGTTGAATCATCAGATCTTCGACTTGAACCTGACATGTCTACCCTGATTGAAATCCCCTATGCTTCACAACGTATTGCAGCAGCGATGTGCTTTGTGAAAGACAAAATGGTGCCTGCAGCTGATCAGAAGTATTACCCAAAGGATACGAGGGCAACCCTTCACTCTGTCTGTGAGAGGTACCTTCCCGGAAATCTACACCTGAAGGTTAAGATCGAACCCGAGTTCCACATCATAACCACCGACGGCGACCCCTTTGATTTGGCTGGTTATGCTGACACATTTCCAACTAGCCCTGGGTCTGAAATCTTGCTCGAGATGGCCTCGGCTGTGAAAGACTATGGCATGCGTCCACGAGTGATACATCATGAAGTTGGAGAATCTCAACAGGAAATAGAGATAGACTACGCAGACGTCAGAAAAATGGCTGACTTCGTTCTACTATTCAAGAACCTCGCTAGGGCGATTACTCAGAACTATGGCCTCGATGTTTCATTTATGCCCAAGCCCTTTGCGGGTTCTGCTGGAAATGGACTTCACTGTCATATGCAGCTCTGGGATGGAGATAGAAACCTGTTTGGAACAGACAAAGGGGATGATCTCTCAGAAACTGGCAAGATGTTTGTTGCAGGATTGCTTCATCATGCCCCTGCAATCACAGCCTTAGCCAACCCGAGCGTAAACTCATACAAGAGGCTTGTTCCTCATTATGAGGCTCCGGTCTATATTTCGTGGGGTTTGAGAAATCGCACAGTTCTGATTAGGGTGCCCCAATTCAGCACACGTGACAAAGCAGCGATTGAATTCCGGTCTCCAGACGCGACCACAAATCCCTACCTCCTGTTTTCAGCCGTGATAGCCGCAGGCATGGACGGCGTCAAGAGAGAACTCAAGCCACCAGAGCCGAGAAGCGAAGATGTATTCCATATCACAGATGAAGAGAGGGAGAATCTAGGGATAGGTACGCTTCCATTAACGTTGGATGATGCCTTGAATCATCTTGAAGAATGTAATCTGATGAAAGAGGCACTTGGTTCTGAACTCTTCGAAACCTATCTGAAGGTGAAGCGAGAAGAGTGGATGGAGTATCAGAGCTTCATTGTAACCGAATTTGAATGGGAGAAATACCACAACATCTAGGCGCTGTTGAAGTACTTGGCCAGCCTGTCAAAGGCCTCATCTATCGCTTCAGGAGTCAACGGTCCAATTGAAAGGCGGATGTGACCTTCTCCTGCATCACCGAAAATTGTGCCTGGCAAGACCAGTGTCTTTGTGGACTGGAGGATATCCAAGACTAGCTTGTGGGAATCTGTACAGCCCTTGACCCGTGGGAAAAGGTAGAAGGTCCCCCCGGTTCGTACGGTTTCAAGCGCATCTATTTCGTTAATCCGCATATAGGCTAGATCGCGGAGAGAGCCCAAATGCTTGATTTCGGATTCCACTGCATCAAGCCCGGTCTTCAGTATCTCAAGGGCAAGGAACTGTCCTGGAGTTGGTGCACAGATAGTTACTGTATCCTGTACCTTCATGAACTCCTCAATGAATAAGGAAGGCCCAACAAGGTAGCCGGTTCGCCAGCCGGACATTCCAAAATCCTTAGAGAAGCTTCCCAGCGTAACTACGTGATCGCGTGCGTCCTTTCTAGATCGAGGACTGTAATGTGTTGACCCATCGTAGACTAGCTGCGAGTAGGTTTCATCTGAGATTAGCATGATGTCGCGTTCGATACACAAGTCGACAACTTGGTCGATTAGCTGACGTTTGTACACGGCGCCCGTAGGGTTGTTTGGTGAAACGAGAAGTATTCCACGTGTACGTTTGTTAATTGCTGCCTCTATGTCCTCGAAGACTGGTTGAAAGCCGCTTCCAACGGGCACATCGACAACCTTGCCTCCCACAAGCTGGACCGCCATAACTGAGTTGAAATAATACGGTGACGGAATGATCAGATTGTCGCCTTTGCCCACGGTTGTCAACACAGTCCCAGCGAATGCTTGGTTTGCGCCTGCAGTAATGGTCACTTCGCTATGTGGGTCTGCGTGAACACCGGAGGTTCTCCGCAGGTATAGGGCCAGCTCTTCTCTGAGTTCGATGTGTCCTTGGTCAGGAGTATACCTGTGAACAGCTGGATGCAGAATTTTCTCGCTGAATGCAATCAACGGCCTGCGCGGTGGAATGTGGCCTGGTAGACCCTGTCCCAGATTGAGGAAATCAGGAGACCCCACAAACTTCCTAGCAGCCTCACTCAGCTTCACTATTGGAGGCAATCTGATTCCTGCGGTACGAAACTTCAAGATGTGGCACCACTGAAACGCAACGGAATATAAATGACTAACGAAGCAAAATGCGTTTCGCATGAGCCAATAATCCTCGTTTGGGCTCAAGCTAGCCATTTGACGGACTTAGACAGCAAATCTCCGCAGCGATTCAACTCAATCTTAATATTCAATGGCGTGGGAATATTGCTTGGAGTTAATTAGAAATGACTAAAGGCGGCAATGCAAGGATTCTAGGTTCACCTGAAGCGCAGGTAGTACAAACCAAGGAAATAGTGATGAAGGACCCGCTCCTCGTGTGCGGTTTCCCGTCTGCAGGAGTTGTAGGCACAATCGCTGCCAATACAATCATTGAGCAGTTCCAAATGGAGGAGTTGGCGCATGTTAGATCAAAATACATTCCGTCCGCGGCTGTGTTTCTGGACGGACGCCTGCGACACCCGTTCAGAATCTACGGCTCAAAGAAGCGAAACCTGCTTGTTGTTTTAACCGAACTCCCAGTAGCTGAGGAAGGAATGTATTACGTAAGCTCGGCTCTCTTGGACTGGGCAGCGAGTGTAGGTGTTAGAGAAACTGTCATTCTTGACGGGATACCTGTTCAAGGTTTGCCAAAGGATAGGAAAATCCTCTATGCAGCTGAGGAAGAGAAGATTGCAGACCTCGATAAGGACGAGAAGATGGAGATTCTACGAAAGGGCATCATCACGGGTATAGCGGGTTCTATACTGTCTGAAACACTATGTCGGGACATGATTGGTTTTGCCCTTCTGACTCCGGCAGTTGCCATTGTTCCTGACCCAGAGGGCGCTGCTGAACTTCTTGAGGCTCTCAACAGACTCTATGATGTTGGAGTCGATGTTTCAGGCTTGGTAAAAAGTGCCGAAGCAATCCGCAAGAAGATGGAGGAGATGGCTCGTCAAGTAGAGGGGATGCGAAAGGCACAACCAGGAGTTAGCCATCCTGGGTATGAGAGGATGTACGCATAAGCGGGCATGCTTGTTCAATCGGTACAGGTATCATAGGCCTCTTGCGCACCAAGAGCATTCTTGTCGCCCACTTTCCCAGGCCAGTTCTTGCGTATCACTTGCTGGATTGATTCCAGTTTAATCAACCCGGTGGCCTTAGCAAATGCACCCAACATTGTTGTGTTGACAACGGGCAGCCCAGCTACGAGAAGACCATTCTTGAGAGCGATGCCGGTCCCGTCGTAAGTGTACACATGGCCCTTCTTGAGATTCACCTCCTTTGGGGACTTTGGAGTGTTTACGATTACCGTCCCATTCTCTTTGAGTCCTTCAGTGACATCAATCAACTCTACGATACCAGCATCAAGGACTGCAACAATGTCGGGCGTGTATATCTGACTCCGCACGTTAATTTCTTTGTTGGAGATTCGAGTGAATGCTTTAACCGGGGCACCTCTGCGCTCTGCCCCGAAGTAGGGGAAAGCTTGAACTCCAGCGTACCCATCTATGTAAGCTGCCTTTGCAAGAAGCTCGGCTGAGGTGACACCACCCTGTCCACCTCGACCATGCCATCTAATTTCAATCATGGGCATATCATTTGACTCCTAAGAGCAGACCACAAGGTCAGCCACTTGCCGACATCGGCATAACAAAACCTTTTCGTTAGCTCAGCAAGCAGCCGATTTCAAGTTACCACTCTGTGTTGAGGGCACGAACCACACCCTCTGCTGAATTAGCCGCTTGTTGAAGGCCAACGCCTTCACCAGCTGTATCGGTACCTACAAGGTACAGCCCCTTGATTGGAGTGTGAGGACCGGGTCGGTCAAGTGCGGTCTGTCCCGGTATCAAAGCCGCTCTAGTTGCATACGATGTCTGAACGTGCTCCATCTCAATGTGATTGAGTATCCCCGGATAATACTCATCCAATCCATTCCCCTTCATTCTCTCGACTTGTGCTTCAACGGTCATACCCTCTTCCAACATGGTTGCTATTCCAATGAGTTCCTTGCCTTTAGGGGCACAAGTGGGATCAAAGCTTGAGATCGAGAGCATCCATCGGTTAGGACTCGGATGCACAATAACCCTTGACTTGCGGTCGCCAATAACAATCTTGTCCAATCCGAGCCAAAGCGTCAGTCCCCGTGTAACCTTCATGTGGTCCCACTCTTGGAAGAAGTCATTCACATCAGCACGGTCGGACTTGACTACTGCAGGCATGGACCACAGAGGAATGTTGCTGATCACTTTTGAGAACGGAAAATCCGCTCCATTAACAGTAACCCCAGATACATGTCCGTCTTGTTCAGTGATTCTTTCGACTGGCGCAGACAATACGACGTCACCATCTATTGCTTCAGCAATACTCTCAATGAGTGCCTGCATTCCCCCGATTACCACCCCTTCGTCATAGTTCGCCCCAGAACCAAACAGGAGTTTTTTGAGAGACCCTAGCTTTGAAGATTCCTTGTCTGTATCCTTTAGTGTGCGTAGTGCCTCATACGCAGAGGCTTGTTCGATTGGCACTCCAGCAGCCATGTAGATTGCGCTCTGCATCACATCAAGCATCACTTGGTTCGTGGCACCTCTGGATTGCATAAATTCAAGGAATGAGATGTCCTTGTACTTGCGCATTTCATCAAGTTTCATGGTCTTGATCTTGGCACCAATCTTGGCTAATCCAAGACGCCCACGCATTCCCGTGAGCGGCCATGTCAGGGTTTCACCGACGCTGGCAGGTGTTGCACCAACCTTGTCAAAGACTCTGAAGAACCAACCCTCGTGGAGTACGAACTCAGGAGGTGACTTGAGATAAGTGCGGAGAAAACGGGCGAACGCGCCATGGTGCACTCTTGTTATAACGTGCAGCCCGTTGTCAAGGCGGTAGCCTTCGAAATCGTAGCCGTAACAAACGCCTCCAATACGGTCGTTCTTCTCCAGAATGAGAGATCTTCTGCCTTCAACAGTTAGCGCAAGAGCAGTCAATAGCCCACCTGCACCCGCCCCGGCGATAACAACATCATAGTCAGAAGGCTCTATTTTGTCAACCGATATTTCGCGCATTGCCGAACTCAGGCCGAGATAGAGGGTATACCCACTTAAGGCTGTCCTCTTGGACTCTACAGCAGATCAACACACTGATTCTTGCTAGCTGAATCATAGGCTGCGTCCACGACCTTATGAGCTGTAACTGCATCTCTGAAGCTGGGAGACGGCTCTGTCCCAGATTGGATGGATTTGAGAAATGCATAGCTTAAGGCTGCGTATCTTTCACCGCCCACAGAGGTCAAAACCTCAACAGATTCCACTGGCAGGTTCTTGGAATGTACACCTAGGGTTTCGAGAAGTGCTAGATTCGCAGTTTCCTCCCAAACTCGTACAGGACTCTCTCCCTGTAGTTGATAATCCAATACACGCTTGCCAGACTCAAGCCGAATACTGATGAACCCTTTCTCAAAGAAGAGCTCTATCACTCTCTCATTTGGCCGTTCAACCCAATGCCAGATTGAATCCAATGTGCTAACAGCGCCCCCCTCATGTGTGAGAACTAGAGACGCTTGATCCTCGACTTTCTTTCCTGCGAAGTAGTTGATTCTTGCGTACACGCTTTCAATGGTGCCAAGAAACCACCCCAAAACGTCGATATCATGAATGCTATGCTCGATAAGAGTTCCACCACCAGCAATGGACTTATTCCCTCGCCACTTGCTGTATTGAACATAATCCACCGGAAACCGCTGATCATCTCGTATATGCGCGAGCATCGGCTGACCAAAATCGTTAGTTTCCATGAGTTTCTTCGCGTGCAAGAGAAACTGATCGTAACGGAGAACAAGACCCACACCGCTGCTCACGCCTGCATCCTTTGTAACTCCCATGAGCTCGCTTGCTTGTGGCCAACTTCTAGCAAGTGGTTTCTCGCAGAAGAGTGGCTTCTTTGCTTTTGCGGCTGCCTTCACCATACTCCCGTGCTTGTCTGTAGGAGCGCAGATATAGACAACATCAACGGTCTCATCCACAACTAAGTCATGGAAGTCTGTGAACGTGACAGGCACATCGAAGAGCTCGGCTGCTTGCTGCATCGCATCTTCATCAATATCGCAAACTGCAGCAATTTCTACATCAAATAGACCTGAGTGGTGAAGCGATGCCAGGCCTGTAAGATGTGTCCTCCCGATATTTCCAGTCCCAATCAACCCAACTCGTAACCTACTCATTTTGGGTTTCCACTACCGAGAGTCGTTGGAACGCTCAGATATTTAGGTCTTCTGTGACGGCTGCATTCAATGATGCAGCGTTAATAATGACAATCGTTATGAGGACAAGACAACTGAAAAGGAAATCATAATCCAAGCCATATACAATAGAAGTAGGACCGATTGAATTGACCTCTCACAAAGACTTGCTAGAGCAAGCTAACACCAGACTCGAAGCGGGCGACAAGGTTGCCGCGGCCGAGAGTTTCATCGAGGCAGCTAAGTCATTCAAATCTGAGGGATTGAACAAAGAGGCCGCACAAACATACGAGAAAGCAGGCACTATCTACCGAGATCTTCACATGGGAAACGAGTCCATCTCCGCGTTCGATGAGGCTACACTGATGCTCGTGCGCCAGGTGTCGAGTCCGGAAGTACATCGCGAGATAGTCCGCATTAATATTCAGGCAGCCAAAGTGGCTGAGGATGCGTTGGAATACAAGCAGGCGGCAAACTTCTACTTCAGGGCAGCTGATTTCGCGGAGATAGCATCAGAGAAGCAAGGTTTCACGATCTCAGCAGCAGACGCACTTGAAAACCTTGCAGACATACATGAAGAAAAGAAGGATTTCGACAAAGCGGTTGCGCTTCTCAGGAAAGTGGGTAGGCTCTACCACGCATCCGGAGATGAGGACCTTGGTTCTAGAATCAACGATCGAGCAATCAAGATGTCCCTTAGATGGTCAGAAGAAGCAAAGAGGAGGAGCGATTTCTTATCGGCTGGCAATGCATTGGCTGAGGCTGCCCAGGTGATGCATACTGAGGGCGACTCTCCTGAAGCCATTCGAATGATGATGGAAGCAGGAAAGCAGTACGAGAGGAGTAACCTGTTTGAAAAGGCAGGCAACATATACGACGCAGCTCAAGAAGCTTACAAGCTGCAGAGACTGACCTCCGCTAGAAAACAGGCAATCATGAAAGCCGCCGAAGCATACATGAAGATGGATGGAAAACCGGAGCTCGTCGCCCCATTGCTAGTCAAGGCAGGGAATATGCTGATTGAGATTGGAAGTGCCATGAAGGCAAGATGGGCACTCAAACGTGCCAATGAACTGTTTGGTCAATTGGCTGAGATAGCAGCAGCAGAGAAGGATAGTCAATCTGAGATGAGCTACCTGCGATACCAAGCTATGTGCCTAAAAAGCTGGGGAAAAGTGGAACAAGCAGAAGAAATCTACGAAACGGTGATTAGCTACTTCCTCAGCCAGGCAAAGGCTGATGAAGAGAGTGGAAACAAGGAGTTTCAGGCTCAGTCATTTGAAGAGGCGGCTGATGTGCTGGAAGAAACTGGACGGAGCGCTGAAGCGAAAGGACATCTTGAGCGTGCTCTAGAAATATATGTCCAATTGGCAGACGAATGTTCAACTCAAGGAGAGGCAGATGAGGGCTCGAAGTACTACAGCAAAGCAGCCGATTGTTCATCAAAACTAGGAGATGAAGAGAGGACTGCCTCATTTCATTTGATAGCTAGCGATAAAGCTGTGGCAGCCGCAAAGTACTACGAGGAAATGGGAGTGCCAGAACTTGAAGCAGTATGGGTGAGAACAGCTGGAACTGAAGCCTTGAAGACCAATGAAATCGAGATGATTGAGAAAGCCATAGTGATACTCAATAAATCTGCAGCAAGCTTCAAGGGCATCAATGAACCAAAAGACGCCTTTGAGGATCTTCTTATTGTTTTTGAAACACTCTTTGACCGTTTTCCGAAACGAACAGACGATATCTCAAGAGTGATTAAGAAGATGGATGATATCGCCATGACGACCGGCGACAGTGTTTTGACCTCGATTATGTCTATCCTACACGCTGTGGAAAATGGCAGTCACATCGGAGCATTGCTCATCCTCCAAGAGAATGAAGAGGAACTCCTCTCAAAGCGAGATCGTCTTCATGAGCTTGTTGAAACTGCAAAGTTCAGAAGTAGGTCGTAGAGTTCCAATGCCGACGTCACACTCGGAAGTGTTAGCGCGGTTTTTTCAGATAGAAAAGAAGTTGAGAGATGATGGGAACATACCATTCCACTATGAATTTTCAGACCAGTGGCAATTGCGACATTGTCGATATAACATCCGAAGTTGAGGATGTTGTGCGAGCCAGTGGCTTCACAAATGGCATCTGCACAGTGTTCTGTGTGGGGTCGACCGGCGCAATCGTGACCATAGAATACGAAGAAGGCCTGTTGAAGGACTTTCCAGAAGCTATGGAAAGGCTAGCACCAGTTGAAGCAGTTTACGAGCATCATTTGCGATGGCAGGATGGCAACGGTCACTCTCACATCAGGGCATCTATCGTGGGGCCCAGCCTGACAGTTCCATTTGTTAACAGCCAATTGACACTCGGAACCTGGCAGCAAATAGCCTTCGTTGACTTCGACAATCGATCCAGAAGCAGGAGGGTTGAGGTGATGCTGGTAGGAGAGTAATCAGGTGAGGTCAGTCTTGTGATCCAGTGCCCAGCTGAGTTCCCTCATCCCTGTCGGGACAGGAGCTGCATCCCTGATTCTCATTGCCAAGTAATGAATGCGCAGAGTCCTGCGAAGTCTATGAAGTTGGAAAGGCATAGCCCAACCGGGAGGACTGTTGCGATAACCGTACAGGTTCATGAGATCATTAATCGTTTCTAGTTCACGCTTAACCTGTGCTTTAACATCATCAAGGTCCCGGTTGATAGTAAGAGCAGATTTGTCAATCATAGCGGGAAACCTCTATTCAGAAACTTGTCAAAAGATAAGATAACAAGGAGTATTACCAGAATAACACTCGGTTCAAACGATTCGTTTACTTTTCTTGCGCCGCCTAGTTAATTTCGTTCCACACACAGGACATTCAGATTCCTTGGAGCCTTGTTGCTCCTTATGCCCACATGCAGGGCATCTTAGAATCCAGGTTATTTGATGACGCATTTTGGCTGTAAGATCGACGATTCCAAATCCGAGTGCTGTTGCGGTGTTCAACACAGAGAGGTCCGAGGATACTACTGTCACCGTTGGCTCCGCACTCCGAATGCTCAAGGCAATAGCAAGCAACGATACATCGTTGTCTGAGAGTACTTGGAGGTCTCCCAGCTTAGAAGCGACTAGACCTACATCCCTCACGGAATCAGGATCGGGATCTGCAACACGCATACGCCCGATGAGAACGAGGCGCTCGGCTCTCTCACGACTAGGCCTATTGCGGAGCTCATCTAAAATGCCTTGAGTAGTAACAAACTCAGAGTCAGGATATCGCTGTGTCCAGTTGGAAAGCAATGCAGCAGCATCCAGTACGAAGATCCCGTTCATCGAAAACACCTAGAGCGTTCTTGGCACAAGTCTCGTATTCAGGCGGTCGTAGTAGTTGTCTTTTTGACGGATAAAGCGAGTGACTCCCTCAGCCTTCCTAGCCCAGACGGTTTCTTTAGGCTCGACCTTCCATCTTGATTGGCCGTCGATAACCGCCAGACCAGGGGCATCTCGCTTCACGAGTTCAATCTCTATTAGACTATCATCGGGAATGACAAGGGACTTCAGCTCGAATCGTGGAGGACAGACTGGCACGAACATGAGTCCGTGCACACCAGGCGTAAGGATAGATCCTCCGGCAGCAAGTGCATATGCTGTTGATCCCGTTGGTGTGGCAACCATGGCTCCATCTGCCCGACCAAAATCCACGCGAACACCGTCTAGATGGATTAGAAACGTGAGAAGCCTGCCGGGCGTGGCTGAAACCACATAGACTTCGTTCAGTGCGTTATCAAACGATCTATCTCCAACTCCTGAGGCTATGTTGATATTCTGTTCAATTACACATTCATTCTTGATTGCTTTCTGGAGATGACTCACAGCTGTTTCAGGACCAGTCTCTGTCAAGAAACCTACCGTGCCGCGGTTGATGCAGAAGAGTGGTGTTTGTCGGTTCTTAAGCTGTGATAATGTGTAGAGTATTGTGCCATCCCCTCCAATGGTGACAACAAAATCTACGTCCATCTCAGAGATTTCAATCCGTTCAATCCCATTTCTGACTCCCTGACAAGACCCTGTGTCCATACAAACATTGATTTTCTTCGACAGAAGGAAGTCTACAACCTTTCTTGCTATGGGTTCAATCTCGGGTCGGTCCTTTCGGCATACGACACCTACCGATCTTCGGTCACTCAGAACCTGTGGACTCTCCTCGATCATGAAAACACACTTCTCAGCTCGGCCTCGGAATGCTTACCTTTTACTCTTGCTGTTGTCCCGATGTACAATGGTTAGCCAATCAACCCCCCGCAAAGTATTTGAAGACAGGCTGGGGTCAGTGGTCGTACGCGGTCTGTTAGACTGGATTGGTGAGATTAGTTGAGCATCAAGAAGACAATCGTGAAGAGCTTGAAACCGGGAGGCTACTTCCTAATTGACGGTGAGCCTTGTAGGGTAATATCAATAGAGAAGTCCAAGCCGGGGAAGCACGGATCTGCGAAGGCCAATATAGTTGCCGTGGGTTTCTTCGACAAGAGGAAACGCAATGTGATTACCCCTGCAGATCGGATGGTGGATGTTCCGCTGATTGACAAGAAGAGCGCCACAGTTATCACAGACATGGGCGAAACCCTCAACCTCATGGATAGCGAAACCTACGAAACCTATGAGGTATCTAGGCCTGCTGATGAAGAACTCGCCTCCAAAATCACAAACAACGTCGAGGTCGAGGTTTGGGATTTGATGGGACGGCAAATAATCGTTAGAGTCAAGTCGTAGCGGAATTGCTTGAAACTACTCTCGTTTCTTAGTAGACACACCAACGATTTATCATGTGGTTGTGGACACGCCATGAGCGCCGGAGGAGCGCTTCAATTGGGTTCTGTAGACAGGATTGATGAACGAGACCGTCAGATAGTGGCCATTCTCACAAAGGATGCCAGAAGTTCCTTGAGAGAGATTGCCAAGGATGTCAATCTGAGTCCTAGTTCCATCAGGACCAGGATAGCACGTCTTGTTGAGAACGGCTTCATTGAGAGATTCACTGTTGACGTCGATAGGCGCAAACTGGGATTTGAAATCCAGGTGGTGGCGATGATTACATGCAAGCCCGGATTCTCAGAGAGGCTTCGTGCAACTCTCAATCGCCATGAACAAGTATCGAGAGTGTATTGGACCGCAGGACCTGCGCATCTCATCTGCATCTGTCACTTCCATGATATGCTGGAACTCTCCTCATTCATCACCGGCGAGCTGGAGAAGCTTGAAGGAATAGACAGATTGGAAACAATGTTCTTGATGTCCAACACGGAATAGCTCGACAATGAACATGCACCAAGAGATTAATGCGGGCGTTCATATTCCCCCAAATCTCTTAAAGATTAGATAGATTTCCAGCATCGAGGCTGTTTCGCTTGGATGGGACAATTAAGCGGCGACGTCATATTAGAGGTGGTGCTCGCAAAGTCATAATCTTACTGACCGTCGCTCTAGTCATTAATTTGGTCGTCGCATTCCCTCTGGCAATGTTTACGAATTGGCTTGTTGCAGTGTGCATGGGGGAAACTGTCGACATGTTGTCTGTTGCCTATGCAGCGTGTCTAATTCCGACATTGAGCTGTACATATTCTATGTGTTTGAAAATACCGCCTAACAATACACAGAATGACAAAACGACGTCGCATGAAAAACAGACACAGCAGACAAAATAACTAAGAAGATTGGCACAGTATGGCCTTGTTTCAAAATGTGCAATACACGAAAAACTGTGTAACAGAAAAGATGGTGCGGAGGGCGAGATTTGAACTCGCGAACTCCTACGAGATTCCCCCTCCGTGATGAAGTATCACGGAAACAGGGATCTGAGCCCTGCGCCTTTAACCTGGCTTGGCAACCTCCGCAAAGTTGCTTGAACGGTCCTTTTAGAGTTTTTAACCATATCGCCCAAACAGAAGGAATTCCTCAGCCCAATTGCAGAATAGCCAACCTTTCGCACCAGGGTTCGGAAGTTCGTTGTCTTCTGGGTGCGTTTGTTTCAGTTGTCGAGATATTCACTTACGCCAGTCCAAATGAAAAAGGCAATCATATTCACCGATGCCGTCTGGTCCACACAATGGCCAGTGCGAAGACTACTATCGCAGTTACAATGGCGGCCCCGGCAATGAGCAATGAATAATCATAGCATGTCTGACATGGGATTTGTGAATGTTGTGTATCGAGTATGAAACCAGAGCTCTCAAGAAAGAGCGTCCACCTCTCGCTCTCAGCCGCCAAATGGAAAGCTAGCTTCCATACGTAGTCCACGTCGAATCCCACTAAATGACCTGGCAATACTACAACTTCCTCACAGAGACCCCAGTATCTGCCATCATCCACGAAAAAGTCTGTGGCTGCAATTGCTATGGTTGAGAAGTTGGCACTAACTGAAGAGTTCAGAGAAACAATCCATTCAAGTGTTTGGTTGTCAGGACTGAAGCCAATGATGGTTTCGTAGAAACCTGTTTGGTTAATCTGGACCACAGCGAAGGAGCTCACTGAGGAGTTCTCGGAGAAATCTTGGTCTGAGCCTCCTAGAGGTTCCCAGAATAGAGTGTCATTGTCTGCAAGAAGCTCGGATAATGCTTGATTGCTCGTGAATTGCGGACTCATAGCATTGAGCGCAGTCAAGTCCTCGGGGGCAAAGCGCAGCTCGCGGTAGTTGACGACAACAATAGGATAATCGGAATCCTGAGCAATCACTGGAAGTGCGATCAGTAGGATTAGCGCTAATGCAATGACTGCATGCGTCTTCATTCAATCACCTTCGTTCTCGCGATCCGTTTCAAAGATTACTCTACTGTCCGCATAGATATCAGCTTCGTTTGCGATTTGTTTCAGAGTCCCAGCCAGTTTTGACATGAATGTACGCGGAGCATGGAAAAGAATCCTTGAATTGAATCTTGGGTTTTACTGTCCGTTATCCTTATGGGATGAATCGTTTGTAAAGGAAACTAGTCACAGTCCCATGTGAGGATGCATGATGCCGATCGAGCCCCCTATAGACTTCATAATTGATGGTGTCTTTCTCTTTACACC
>DAOWNS010000042.1 GCA_030642465.1 Candidatus Thorarchaeota archaeon
GCTGCGAAGGATTGTACGAGGTTTGAATTTCTGGCGCATATCCACTCTGGTTGATGTGGCTAATCTTGCCTCAGCCTATCACAAGCTTCCAATAGGATTGATTGATGAGGCTACACTTGTGGGAAACCTAGTAGTGCGCACTGCCCACAAAGGCGAGGGGTTCGGTAGGATTGGGGGCAAGCAGCTCACTTGTCGAGGACGAGAAATAGTTCTTGCAGACGATGAGAAAATAATCTGCTTCGGGTACGCTACCCATGACTCGGAGCGGACGAAAGTTACACCAAAAAGCAAGAGCATCTTGCTCCTAATCTATGGAGCTCCAGTCGTAACGCCTGACATAATGGCCTCTGCAACGAATCTTACGCTTGAAATGGTGAACCGGTGGGTCGTTTGTACAGTTAAGGGATGGACTACGTTCAGTCCCAACTAGAACTCGAGGAAGGGTTCTCCTAATACGATGCGCTCTAGAAGGCTGTTTCTGGAGGCTTTTTTGACCAGCTGTTCAAAGCGCTTTCTCAGTCTCTTCTCATCTACGTAGTCGGGCTCTTTGACGCCCATGCTTTTGATGACTGCATTGAGCACATGCTCGAAATCATAGACGATGTATGTCACCTTCTTGGTTTTCCCTCGTTTCTTGATTTCCTTCTTCTCTTTCTTGGCTAAGCCTTGCTTAATTGCCGCTCTCGTTTCCGTTAGATAGTAGGACAGAGCTTTCTCGTAGTTGAGTTCTCCTCGCTTCACTAGCTCCCTCAAGAACGGGAGTCCAAAGGAAGTTTTTGCGATAGCCTCTATTCTTGCCACGAATCCATTAATGAGGTCATCATAAGAAACAGTGCCTGCTTGGCCACGAATTGAGAACACTTTATCGTTATCAGATGCTTTCTTGAACTTGGCCTTCTTCTCTGCAAGCTCTTTCTCCCTTCGACGGCGGTCTTCTTCCTCTTTCTTTCTCCTTTTCTCATCCGCGCGTCGTTGTTCAGCATCCTTTTTCTTTTGGTCTGCAAGTCTGCGGCGTTCTGCTTCCTTCTTTCCCTTTTCCGCCAGTCGAACGCGCTCCATCTCCTGCAAAATCCTTTGCTGCTGTTTGACGAGCTGGCTCATGTGTTTCTGAACATCTTTCTCTGTCAGCGTGATGTGCCTAGTGAGCAGCCATCGCACTCCGATGTGGTTGACCTTCGGCTTCATCTCTGCTGATGAGAAAATGAAGGTCGCTGTTTCCTGACCTGGGAGCGCCCGAATTATGTCTTCAGATTGCTTCTCACCTGCGATGGGTTCGAGAATTCTTTCCAGAACCTTCAATGATTGCTCGCTGCTGATTCTGCCTGAGGCAATTGTGTTGAATTGCTCGAATGCCTTGTAATCGATATCCTTTGGGCTCTGCGTAGCGATTAGACATTCCACTCCATACTTCCTCGCCTGTCTGAAAAGGAGGAGGAAGGTTTCCTTGGGACCTGGAGCCCTCATTCCAGCTGGTATGAATGGCGCTGCTTCATCTTGGAAAAGGAGCAGTCTGGGTTTGCTCGTAAAGCCTTGCCTTAGCATCCAGGAATATAGCTGGTTCAGAACTATGGCGATGAAGAAGTGCTTTTCCTCCTCACTGCGCAATGTCTTCAGAAACAGAACGTTGATTGGTGTTTTCCCGTTTACGGGCTTAATCAAATCGTCAAAGTCAATCTGGCCCTCTTCCTTGAAGAGCAGCTGGGATGAACCAACAGTAAGAGCCCGGATTGTTGACGCTAGTTTCTGGCGCTCTGTGAACTTCATATAGGGTTCAAGGTCGACTCCGATTTCTTCTTTGTCCAAAACGAGCATATTCGCCAGATCCTTCAAGGAGCCGATATTCTTCTTGGGATTTTCCCAGATGCTTCGGAGGAGCTCATACACCGCCGCGAATGATTTGCTCTCCCATGACTTTGATAGACCTGCAACCTTTGCCAAGACTTTGACGAGGGTTCTTGCAGAGTTATCAAGAAGTCTTATGACGTCATCTTGATCCGCTTTCCTATCAGGTAGCTTCAAGGGGTTGATTGAGATTGCTAATCCTTTGCTGCTTGCCGGGGTGTACACGCGTACTATTACCTTATCCATGTACTCTTTCAGACGTTCTGGTGGAACACCTTTCGATTGGAGTTCCTTGGGGTCACCTGGTAGCATTAGCGAGGCGATGTCACCTTGGGGGTCGAATGCCAAAACGGGGATGCCTTGCATTGCAGCCTCTTCTATGACGGCCTTACTAAGTACCGTTTTCCCAGAGCCCGTAGACCCAAAAATACCACCGTGTCTTCGAAGAAGGTCTACACTAATCTCGAACCTATCTTTGGTTCGCTTTCCTTCCTTATCCAAGTGAAAACCTAGCCACAATTTGCCGTCTGCCATATGTCACACCAGCTTCAGTCTATCTTGTTGGGGCATGAAGAGCGCTCGCCTCGACCGGTTACGAACAACGGATGAACCCGCATTTAATACATTTGCTGAGAGATTGTCCTAGTTACACGTTTCACTAAAAAACACTGGAGCTCCCCAAAGGGGGAAGGATGGAAAAAAGATCCATCCTCTGTTAAGATTCTACTCACCGACAGGTTCGTATTTCCTTCCCAAAGCAAATGCCATGACGAACACGAGGACAACAGCGAAGCCGCCCAGTGCGACACTCGCCCACTCGTACGAGAGACTAATCATTATCCAATCAAGGATTAACATAAGTCCTGCCATGATTGCTCCTAGCAACAGCGAAACAAGCATGAATCTCGAAGTCATCTCTTTCACTTGTGACATATCCGCGCCTTCAGTTATTGTTGAGCTGAAGTAGGTAAAGACGAATAGGAACACGTATGCTATCACAATCATTGAAGCCGTACGGAAAAGGCTATCCTGAGTGACTGCAATATCGGGAAAGATTCCGTAGATTAGGATAGTTGCAATAGCCATGATGAAGACAAACATATTGGCGACCAGTTTATCTTCTGGATGCACGAATCCCGTGACCTCTGTAAACGTGTTGAGTACGGCGAAGATTAGGACTAGAACAAGCAACCCTGCGGCTACTGTCCACGTAATGAGAGCAACCCCCGCCAACTCTGTTATTCCTGCCAGTAGATAGTGCAGTATCGCTGCAAAAGCCAACACTGCAAGACCTATCCCTGCAATCAAGTTACCAATTGTAGTAAGCCTAGCCATGATTATGCTCTCCGTTATGAGCTTCTATCGCGTTGAGGGATGTGCTGGCTATTAACCTTTGCTCAGTTAGCGGATTCTGTTGTAGAGTCTTCTTCCTTATGATGTCTTTCAGGCATGAAGTATGTACCAATTATTGCGATGGTAATGAAAATGCCCACGAGTATGGCCATCCCGACAAGCCCGTAATTGCTGTAGGCAAATCCCCCCGCAAGCGGTCCTATAATCATGCCTGTGCCGAAGAAGACGCTATATACGCCCATCGTAGCCCCTCTCGCTTCCTCGTCAGTTATGTCAGTGAGGTATGCCATGGACGCTGGCGGGAATGCACCTGCCATGAAGCCAAGTAAAGGCAACACTGGCCAAAGGGCCCAAAGCCCCGGTAGATTGTCGGCATATGCAACCATTAAGTATCCCAGGATTCCGAAGCCAATAAGACCTACCACAATGAACGGACGTCGCTTCCTGTAACGATCTGAAAGATTTCCCATGATAACGGTTCCTAAAATGAGTGCGCCTCCGAGCACCGCAAAGAGGTACAACAGGTCAGTACCAGTCAGCAGATCGAAATGTTCCTCGACTATCCTGCCTCCGTATCCAACAAGTAAGCCATACATTGCGATTATCGGAACATAGACCGGAATCAACATCAGAATCTGGCGGTCCATTGCGACCTTCTTGATCAGACCGAGTATGCTTATGTCACCCTGCGTTTGAGTTTGGGTTTCTTTTAGTGTAAAGAAAGCGATTAACCCGCTCACCGTGCAGGCTAAACCAGCCATGAAGAGGATTGAGTTCGGAGCAATAGTCTGCTTTAGCAAGATAATTCCCAAGCCATAGCCCCCTGCAAGACCAACGATTGTAGCGAGCTGATAGTACCCCATCAGATGGGCGCGATCGTTCTCAGATGACATATCTGCAATCATCGTAAGACTTGAGGAAACCCAGGCTGCAGCACCGATTCCAAATATTGCGGAGAATGCAATCAGAAACGCCGCGGTTGGTGCTATGGCGAAAAGATATGCAGCAGATGCAGTGATGAAGAGGCTAGCTATCAGGATGGGTTTGCGGCCAATTCTGTCACTATATGAGCCAAAGAACGAGGCAAGGGAGAGTTCCACAATGTTGTCAACAATCATGACCGCAGCAATCTCCCAAGCAAGCAGGCCTCCACCCATGAAGCTCAAACTTTGGGTGACGGCGAGGCTAATGAAGAATGATGCGCGCATGATAATTGTAATGAAATAAAGTGCCAACAGGCTACCCTTGTGCTTGGACGCTCTTAGACCCATACGAATTACTCCTTTTGTAAGTCGAGTTTCTGGGACATCACCGTTATAAGCTATGCCGTGCGTTCGTAAGGGTATGGCTAGCCGCACGAAACCCGGTGACTCCGGCCACCCGGATTTTTATTACATACTAATGTATCGGCTTCGTACAATGACAGATGATGAGAAGCGGGAATGGTTCAAACACTGGGGCACAATAAGGAACAAACTGCCAGCGGGAATTAAAATTCTAGCCGAGGCTGGTAATGCTTTTGGAACCGCATTCACGGGGTTCACAATCTTCGAAGGCCCCTTCGATAAGTTTGAGGAAACCGTTGACATCCTCGACAAACATACCGGTCATCTGGTAGAGAAAACAAGGACAATTATCGGCACAAAGGGCTTTGTTTCACCTTCTGCCGAGATGTTGAGAATTCTTGAAACGCGTCCTATCGATTGAGTCTTTGAATGCAACAAAACGTGAGTGAGGGAAAAGCGCTTTGTCGTACCAGATTTCGCGTAAGACCGCGATTGTAATGGTCGTGACGGCTATTGTTGGACTAGCGCTTTACAATCTCGCTCCACCGGATTTCCAACCCGGCGAGTATCAGACCACACTTTCCATTGTTTCACCCGGAATTGACGGGGAGCTCCCAGTGACCGTATTACTTGCTGAGGGCGGGCAGCTAGAACAAAGTGTATACACTCTCAACGGCACAACAACGAATGTCACGATCACAGTGATGACTCGAGTTCCCCTAGCTCCAGACAGCGCGCTGACTTTCGTGATAAGCGCGATAGGAGCGCCCTTGACTGCAGATCAGATAGAGGTTCGACTCCAGAATGAAGCAGGGTTTAATCAAACGATTAGACCAACGCGGCAGAGTGGCCAGACATTCACTGTAACATACCAGCCTCTTGTGAAATCAAGAGCCGCTCTGATGATCCTGGCAGTCGTGGCGATTCTCTGGTTCTCGGAAGGAATCAGCCTAGTTGCTACATCAATGCTAATCCCCATCCTGCTCGTTACTACTGAGATACGCACTCCTCAAGCTGCATTAGCTCCATTCTTTGATCCTGCAGTTGCGCTCATTCTAGGAGGATTCCTTCTCGGACGCGCGCTGAGCAAGTATGACCTTGATAAGAGGTTAGCCCTACTAATCCTATCCAGAAGCACTGGATCTGGCTCTAGTCTGCTGTTGACTGTGATGGGTGTGACTGCATTTCTCTCAATGTGGATTAGCAACACGGCTTCAGCCGCAATCATGATTCCGATAGCCATTGCAGTCATCTCAAGGATACGGAATGAGGAAACGAGAAGCAAGTATGGGAAAGCTCTAGTGCTTGGAGTTGCCTACGCAGCAACTCTGGGAGGGGTTGCCAGTCTTGTTGGTTCTCCGCCGAATCCATTGGCGGCAACATACATCAATTCCTTCCTCGATATTGAATTCTCCTTCATGAGCTGGCTTCCGTTTGGGGTTCCTGTGGTGTTGATAATGCTGCCCATCGTGTGGCAATGGCTGCTAATCAGATTCAAGCTTCCGAAGGATATTGAAGAGATTCGGGACCTCAAGGGAGTTTCTGAGAAAGAATACCTCAAACTGGGACCGATGCCATTGCAGCAGAAGATGGTAGTAGTCGTCTTTGTGGGGGTCGTGGGGCTATGGCTTACCGAGCGGCTTCCTGATTTCATGGCCTCTGCTCTCAACTGGTCAGGACACGGGATTCCGAGCTCCATCGTCGCTTTAATAGGCGGTTTGTCCCTTCTAGTGCTTCGACTCTTGGATGAGAAGGATATATCCTCAGAAATCAACTGGTCGTCTTTGCTAATACTCGGCAGTGGAATCGCGTTAGGAGGTGCAATGATTGACACCGGTCTTTCAGCGTATTTGGCTCACCAAATGAGCGGGCTAGACATGTTTCCAGCTTTTCTTATTGTGGTGATATTGGGAGTTGTGGCTATTCTAGTGACGATGGTTGCCTCGAACACAGGGGCAGCTGTAATCCTCATCCCGGTTGCTATTCCATTGGCCATCGGACTCGGGATAGATCCTCTGTTAGTGACGATGGTAATCGCGATTGCAGTTTCTATGGACTTTGCGTTACCGACTGGGACCCCTCCCTCCACGATTGCCTATTCCACGGGAAAAGTGACGATGAGGGAGATGATTACGACCGGACTTATGCTCGATTTGATTGCAGTCTTGGTTGTGACAGTCGTTGTTGTTTGGATATGGGGGTTGTTGGGCCTGGTTGTACTGTAATCGGTTTCGCATCCTGATTCCACGGCAAGTTTAAAACTCCCAGTTAACCGGACTCCATCGAGGTCCATAGAGATGAATTGGCTAGCCAAGGTTTTACAGGGCGCACCCGACGAATTCGTGCATGCGGCGTTGGTGAAGTACGGTATCGGATCTCATATTGGTCCGAGAGCGCACTTGGCCTTTAGCAATAAGAGAATAACTTTCAAGGTTGACCTTGGTTTTGAGGATACATTCATTCAAGGTTATGTTGATGGAGCGCCGGAGGGAACACACAGAATCTCCGGATTAATAGTATCCTACTCAGATCGGGCGAATGAGTTCGCTGACCTGAATATGCCACTCCTTTGGAAAAAGTCCGGAGGAAAAGGACCACCAACGTATAAATCCAAACTCAAAGAGGTTGCTCCGCTTCAAGATATTAAGCAACTAGTGCTTAAAGAAGGCCCCACGACTTTCTTCCTTCTCAGTATGAGTCCAAGCGCCGCAGGAACCCCGTGGAAAATCACAACCAAGACATCTTTCCCCAAGGCACCCAAGGATACTGAGGACGGTAAATCGAAAGCGAAGGCCCCCGTCTTTTGCAAGGGCGCGTTGGCCAACTCTCCCGACATATTGGAGTTCATCCTCCAGGAAACCCTTCCTGACCTCTGGGAAGAAATAGGTCCGAAGACCAAGAAGGTGCAGATACTCCACAAAATAATCATTGAATCCATCGAGATTCCCGAAGACCCGAACCTATCGTTTGCGGAGAAAAGGAAATTAGCAAAGCGGAATGCAAGGCTCCTGAGGAAAGTAGTCATTGATGGCAAGGAATACACGAGTGAATACGATTTCGTAGCATGAATCTTTTACTACCGTGACCTTTAAAACCGCAATAGAGTCCGCGGTCAAGATAGCCCAGAAATGAGGTTGATGAATGATGCAACTGCCCGAGTTACCCACTTTTGAAATCATTATCGAATCACTCAACATCTACTTTGCCCTCATCTTCATCGCCTTTGGACTCATGTCTTTTGGTTGGCTTGTAATACATGTTGAACATGGTCGCCATTTCTCAAAGGTGAAAGCAGCGTTTGCTTTAATACTCGGAGCGCTTTTCATGGGATTTGGCATTCATTTCCTGCTTCTATCCGGTGGCATGTGACTAAGCCGAGCATATACTCGCAATGCCGTTCCACACGCGCAATACATATTTGAGGGCGGGTAAGAACCTACTCTAACTGACTTGATGTCATGCAAATTGACTTCACGGGTATAGAGGTGCTCTTGGTTGCTACGTGATCCTGATCTCGAGAAACTGGTTGTGGCGAGTCGACAAAGGCTCACTCAGGAGTTTGCGGACAAGTATGCAAACCTACGAGAACGGGTTCGAAGGGTCCCCATTGAGGAGGCTAGGAGGATTGCTGAGGAGTTCTCATGCCCCCTTGAGATAGCAATGATGGCCCATCTTATCTACATGGACGGAATTCAGAGTCTCAAGCAGTCGATTTCCCTTCTAAGTGCTGAGCTGCAGAGGCGAGCTTCAATTGGCGAAGATATTCCGAACATTCCCGGAAACATCATGGAATTTGCCATAACTGAAGGTCGTTGGATTGAATACGTCTATGGCACATTTGCCCGTGACTTGGAGTTGAAAGTCAGGGACTTGGCGAACCTAGAGAGTACGTTGGATGAAGAATCGGCCACTGTTGAAAAGGCGATTTCTGTCATAACTGCTCGCACCAAATTGGCTGAAGGTTTCATTGTCCCAGTACTTCAAGCTTGGTTGAAAGAGCATCTGAAATCCACCTCACAAGAAGCGCTATTGTATTTCGGCCCCCCTGTAACCAAGTGGAAGCATGAAACTCTCAAAGGGAAGCTCCTTCATCTACGACGAAGGAATCAAGCGCTCTTTCGAAAACTCCGCAAAGTCCTATCTACAGCTTCGGAATCTGCAACGGTTGACATGTCCATCAAGCGGGTCGATGACCTAATCGAGGATATGGACAATCCTCTCACAGAGATGACTGTCAAATCCATTGCTCATCTCATTCTTCATATGTCCCCTCGTCCTACGGGTCGTGGTGACAGGTTTCGCTATGTACAGGTTGGTGCGGCAACAACAAGAGGCAGCAAGGCTGAGCCGGATATGGCGTCGCCTTTTGATTTCCTTGAGCGAGATGTTCGTCTCGCCCGAAGAAGAGTTGACGAGGAACAGTCCAAGTTTCTCATGGAGCGGATCGATAGAGTAATTCGCGTTTTGAAATTCAAGGGCGACCCAATTCAGGATATCGTGAAAACATGTTTGAGTGAACTAACAGACAGACTAAAACTTGAGAATATCTCACTGGAGGAGCAGTACGAGTCTGCTGAACGAGCTCTAGCTGATGTAGGATTCCGAGAGTATGACACAGAAGCCGTTAAGATAGTCTTCGATTTCGTGAACACCTACTACCTTTCGGAGTGATTATGTTGATGGACCAAAGCGCGCTATTCTGGCTTCTTGATATCAAAGCATATGGATTCGATGCAGGCGTGCTCAAGGATACAGATTTGTCCGGACGGGCACTAATTGTTTCACGACAGCTTTGGTCTCTAATTCGAGGAAATAAGGTTGTTTCAATCCTGGTGGGGCCAGGCATCTTCAAAGGTGTGGCGGAAAGCGGCCAGCGCAGAGTTGATGTTTTAGAATACATCTCAGCACTGATTTTCGATCCAACTCAGATGAGATACGACGAGCCCTTGCCTTTCGTGGACATTGTGAATCCGGAGGTCATTGATCCGCTTTCTGCGGCACGTCCTGAGGATATCTACAGTGTAATTCGCAAGCTTATCCTTGAGAAGGGCAATATATTGGCTGCAGACCCGCTTGCTCGTGTCAAGTATACCGGAGGCGTGCCTGAAACAGCTCACTATGATGAAAGAATGGAGAAAATAAGAATCACACATGTGTCGGGTGTGCAACGAGCCAAGTTCATCCTTGCAGGCACCAACAGTCCGTTGTATCGTCCATTCGTTCAGCGATTTGAAAAGGGGAAGTACAATTGGGCAAAGAATTCCAAGGTTTTGGCAACCCCATTCGATAAATTCAGCACGTTTGAGGATGAAGCCGTTCTGGGCGAGTGGATGATTGTTGAAAAAGCCGGCCGGACTGATAAGGTAGGCATCCCCGCAATTGATGAAGAGTACGCGTCTGCATTGTCAATAATGGAAAAGGAAAAAGATGCATTCATCTATGAGCTCTGACACTTCCGGAAGAGTCTTTGGTGTTTAAGCTCGGGACATGTTGAGGTCCATCAGTTGGAAGTCGCGAATGCAGATATTCAAAGGCAGCTGGCCAAACCCTATACGATTGTCTTCCGGGCAGGCCGCCAAGACCTAACGACCAGAGTTGAGGTCTTCTCTGATGTTCTGCAAGACCGACAACGTGCTCGACTCTCAGGAATGGTTGAGTATGGTCATCGAACATCTGGTGTATTTGAGATTAGGCGTGCTTGGTTTGTAAAATACAACAAGCCAGTATACTATCAACCCAAGGAGTTTCATCAGTTTCTCAGGAAAGCTAAGAACATAATTATCCCACGAAAAGAAAAACCCACGTTCATTAGCGAATTGAAGGACCTGCTCCGACGGCTTCAAACAGTCGAACCTCGTGTAGTGCCAGTATGCGCAGGCTGCTTGCGTAAGGAACAACTCACAATACTAACTAGACGAAACGCAGTCAAAGTAACGGATGATCATGTGGCATGCATTACTTGTGCCAGAGTAGATTTCCGAACTGATATGAAGAGTCTAGGCATCCACCTCTCAAAGGGAA